>JBATIW010000509.1:0-2223 GCA_049668005.1 Maribacter sp. | reverse complement strand
GTGGTGTATATTGGGAAGTAGACTTTAGGGGGGAACCGACCAATAAAAGAAAACAGGTCTATGCCCAGGCCTTTTCTATTTATGCCCTCTCAGAATACTACAAATACTCGAAAAATCCCAAAGCCTTGAATTGGGGATTGCAACTTTTCAATTTGTTGGAGGAAAAGGCATACGATGCTGAATGTGGCGGTTATCTTGAAGCTTTCAATGAAAAGTGGCAAAATATAGAAGACCTAAGATTAAGTGAAAAGGATCTAAATGCCCCAAAAACAACAAACACCAATTTACACGTATTAGAAGCCTATACTACGCTGTATGAAATAACTGGTGAAGCCAAAGTAGAACAAGCACTAAAAAGATTGATCACTCTTTTTTTAGGCCGGATTTTTAATTACCAGAACCATTTGAAACTTTTCTTTACAAAGGATTGGAAATCCATGTCTACAGAAATTTCATATGGTCATGACATTGAAGCAGCTTGGTTGTTATGTCATGCCGCAGGTATATTAGGTGACCCCGCTTTGGTCAATAAAACAGACAAAATGCTGGTTGCTGTGGCCAAGACATTTACCTCAGAGGCCATTGACGTTGATTTTGGCATATGGAATGCAAAGGATTCCGAAAACCAGGTCATGGACAAGGACAAACATTGGTGGCCACAGGCCGAGGCCATGGTAGGTCTATGCTATGCGTGGATAAAGACAAAAGACAATTCGTATTTTAATAGTTGTCGCCAAATTTGGGAGTTTACCAAAACCAATATCATTGATGCAGAAAACGGAGAGTGGTTTTTTAGAGTGAATGCGAAAGGTGACCCCTACACCTTAGAAGATAAGGTTGGACCTTGGAAATGCCCATACCACAATAGCAGGGCACTAATCGAAATCATTTCAATGCTGAATGAAAATTAACTTAAACTATGATAACACAAGTGTCAGTTTCCATTAATGGAAAAATACTTTCAATTATAAGGCTCTTTTGATTCCTGAAAAATCATTCCTATACTGGGTAGGTGTCCTTTTTTTATTCTTTCTGAATACCCTATTAAAATTGGCTATGCTATTAAAGCCGCAGATAAAGGCGATTTCAGATATCCCCAATTCTTTTTCTATTAAAAATTTCGAGGCATAACCTATTCTAACTTCATTTAGGTAATCAACAAAAGTTTTCCCTGTTCTTCTTTTAATAAATCGATTAAAGGAAACATTGCTCATATTCACTAATTCTGCCGCCTCCGAGAGTGTGATTTTCTTTGAATAATTTTTTTGAACAAAATCATAAAGCGTCTTTACTTTATTGCTATTGTCAAAATTCATCGGCTGCACACTCAAGGTTGATAATAAGCGTTGGTTACGGGAAATGGCCAAATCGTAAAGAATGGAGAAGAGTTCCATAAAATTATCCATTCCACCCATTTTCGAAACCTTTAGAATCCTTTCCTTTAGTGCTATCGAAGTTTCCCTAGAAAACAAAATACCGTGGGAAGAACGTTCAATCATCTCCTTGATAGGACGCATTACGCTTCGGTTTAAAAACACATCATCAAACAAATCATTATGAAACTGTATCGTAACTTCCCTGATCTTTTTATTGGTGCATTCATGTTGTTCCCAAACATGGTGTAAGTTGGCGCCAATAAGTACCAAATCTATATCATCGATTTTTTCGATGCTATCACCAACCATTCGACGAACATTCTTCCCATTCAAAATAAAGTTCAGTTCCAATTCAGGGTGAAAATGCATTGGGTAATCAAAAAATTCCTTGGTTCGATCCTCCACGAGGAAACTATCTTCTGGGGAAATTGGAACTATCTCTCTGTGTATTTTCTTTAATATATCCAATTATAGAAATTAGTTTGTGAAATTATGTATGAAGTATATGATAAAATACTACCATAGCAATAATAGTAATATTTATAATATTTATCATGTATTTTAAGTGAATTAAAAGGAATATTTTGAATTGTAATACTGAATTTTTAATGATTCTTACAAGCTAGCCTTATATAAGAATACCTACGATTGATCATTTATGCATAAAAAACAACAATAATTGTTATTCATTGAACAATATACTAATAGTCACGTTAGTTTTTTTGGTTAATTACAGCACCTTTCTTTTGAATACAGGGAGGTGTTGTTGGTTTTCAAAAACCCATCAGTCTTGAAAACACCCAGAAATACTTGAGGGCAGCCATAGGCAAACATGGGCGCATCCGCA
>JBATIW010000508.1:0-5179 GCA_049668005.1 Maribacter sp. | reverse complement strand
GATTAAATCATTATTGTTGTTACCAGGTGTCACCAATGCGGGGGAAGGAGCATCTGGCTTCAATGTTCGTGGCGGTGCTGCTGATCAAAATCTAATTTTATTGGATGAGGCCACTATTTTCAACTCCTCACATCTATTTGGATTCTTTTCGGTATTTAATCCTGATGCGATTAAAGATGTAAAACTCTATAAAGGTGGCATTCCATCACGGTATGGTGGTAGGGTTTCCTCTGTGTTGGATATTTTTCAGAAGGAAGGCAACAGCAAGGAAATGAAAGTCAATGGCGGTATTGGTGCCGTTGCAAGCAGGTTACTTGTTGAAGGGCCTATTGAAAAAGACAAGGCCGCCTTCTTAATTGGAGGAAGAGCCTCATACGCCCATCTTTTTTTACCTCTATTTAATATTGACAATAGGGCCTATTTTTATGACCTTAATACTAAAATCAATTATAAATTCAATGATAGGAACAGTATTTTTCTTTCTGGTTACTTTGGCAGGGATGTGTTCAGCATAAATGATAGTTTTGAAAACACCTACGGCAATGCCGTTGGGAACTTTCGCTGGAATCATCTCTTCTCGGATAAACTGTTCTCTAATCTTTCCCTAATCTATTCCGATTATTATTACGGCCTTAGATTGGATTTTGTTGGCTTTAATTGGAATTCAGGTATACAAAATTTCAATGTCAAATATGATTTAAAGCATTATGTAAAGGATAATCTCCAGATAAATTATGGCTTGAATAATATCTATTACCAGTTTAATCCAGGCAAAATAGAGCCAAGTAGCAGTGATTCTGGCATTTTGGAAGAACAATTAACCCAAAAATATGCCAATGAATTTGCTGCGTATATTGACTTTGAGCATGAAATCACGGAAAAACTTAGCTTGGAATATGGCCTTCGATTTAGCTACTTTTCCCGTCTGGGACAAGATGAATTTAATGTATATGAAAATGATGATCCCGTAATTTTTAATCCTTTTACTTTGACTTATCAGGAGGCTGATCCCATTGAAACGGTTACTACGGGCAGAAAAAACAACCTTGCCACTTTCGCTAACCTAGAACCTAGGATTTCCCTGGCATATACGATAAATCCGGAAAGTTCAATAAAGGCAAGTTATACCAGACTTTCCCAATACTTGCATCTTTTATCAAATACTAGTTCCCCGACGCCATTGGATGTGTGGACACCAAGTGGGCCATGGGTAAAGCCACAACTCTTGGATCAATATGCACTCGGCTATTTCAGAAATATCAATGAGGGTGCTTTTTCATTTGAAACGGAAGTTTTCTATAAGGATATCCAAAATAGGATAGATTATATAGACGGTGCCAACTTAATAGCAAATAATGCCATAGAGCAGGTAATTCTTAATGGAGAAGCAAGGGCATACGGACTGGAATTGCTTATACGTAAAAATGAAGGTAGGCTTCAAGGATGGTTGGCTTATACTTTGTCTAAATCTGAACAACGCACTCCTGGAAGAATACCGAAAACTGACAACGGTAGATCAAACATAGAGACCGGCATTAATCTTGGGGAATGGTATAACACTCCATACGATAAGCCCCATGATATATCGCTTTTTGCCAGTTATGATCTAAATGACAAATGGAGTTTCAATGCCAATTTCGCTTTTCAAACGGGGCAACCAACGAATTATCCCATAGGCCAATTTGAATTTGAAGGCTTAGTAGTGCCCTATTACGGACTTCGGAATAAAGAAAGGCTGCCCGATTATCATAGAATTGATTTTGGCGCTACGCTAACTCCTAAAAGAAATGCCGGTAGAGAATGGCAGTCAGAATGGGTGTTTAGCGTTTACAATATCTATAATAGAAGAAATGCGGCTTCGATAAATTTTAGAAGAAACCAAGATACAGGGGTTAATGAAGCCATTAGAACATCGATTTTCGGGATTGTTCCTGCTGTTACCTATAATTTTAAATTTTAAGAGATGAGATACTGGTATTTCTTTTTTGTATGGGTGATTGCCATGGTAGTATCTTGTGAAGATGTTATTGAGGTGGATACCCCTACTGAACCTCCTAGATTAAGTGTAGATGCTGTTTTTAGGGTAGATATTACCGAAGAGTTTATTCCCGTAGAAGTAAAGGTTACAGAGACCGATAACTTTTTCGGGGAAGTGCCCGTGACCTCACTGGAAAATATCGTAATAATTATTTCCTTGACCGATTCACTTGGCTTTGAAAGTTCTGGTGTAAGAGCCCTGGCCGAATCGGAACCAGGAACTGGTATATATATTCCCGACCCTAATTTTTCATCAGATCAACGAATACCAACTTCAGCCGTTGAATTCGACCTGCGCTATGACCTAATCATTAATCATAAAGACCGTAAATACATAGCCCAGACCAAGTATGTACCTGCAGTACCTATTGACAACATAGTTCAGGGTACTGGCACTTTATTCGGTGATAATGATACGGAAGTGGTAATTACCATTAATGATGATCCAAATCGTGACGATTTCTACATTTTTGATTTCGATTTTAATGAATACCTGGTAAGTGAAGATGAATTCTACCAAGGACAGGAATTTGAATTCTCCTACTTCTATGATCGAAATTTTGAACAGGGAAAAGAGATTGAAATCAGTATTTTGGGTGCAGACGAGACGTTCTATAATTATATGAACCAATTGATTGAACAGACCGAAGGTCAACAAGGGCCTTTCCAGACTCCTGTTGCTACGGTGCGAGGAAATGTATTTGATATTACCGGTCTTGACAATATTGATGTTTTCGACAATGCGGAGCGCCCACAGGTTTTTCCGCTTGGTTATTTTGCTATAGTTCAAGAGTTTAAGGAGAAAATCGTAATTCAATAATAATTTTATCGATAAAATAAGATATCATGAGGTTCTTTAATATAGTATCAAGAGTATTTGCCTTATTCTTTGTTTTGATCTCCTGTGAGGATGTTATAGATGTTGAAGTGCCTACAACAGAACAACGGCTTAATGTGAATGCATTAATTAGAGTGGATATCTCCCAAGCGTTCATTCCTATAGAAGTTAAGATATCATTAACCAATAATTTCTTTGAGGAAATTCCAATTACGGAAGCTGAAAGTATTGTTATACTCGCCGAAGAATTTGATGAAAATGGTGCTGTTGTAAATACCCGTTCTTCTAGTCTAAGTGAAAGAGAGCCAAATTCGGGCATCTACGTACCAGACCCCAATTTTTCTTCAGACCAAAGGATTCCAACTATTATTCTTAACAATAATATTCTTTTTAGTTTATTGATTAGACATGAAGGTCGAGCATATTTGGCACAGACGAAATACGTACCAACAGCTCCTATTGATACCGTACTACAAGGTAATGCAACCTTATTCGAGGGAGATGAAACTGAGGTCATCGTTACTTTTACGGATGATTTTGTGAGCGATGATTTTTATCTCTTTGATTTTGATTTTGAAGAGTATTTAGTGACCGAGGATGAATTTTATCCTGGGCAACAATTTGAGTTCTCATATTTCTATGATAGAACCTTTGAGTCTGGAAGACAAATAGACATTAGTATTCTTGGTGCTGATGAGACTTTCTACAATTACATGGACCAAATTATCGTGCAAAGTGGCGATTCCCAAGGACCTTTTCAAACACCGGCTGCAACGGTTCGAGGAAATATATTCGATGTAACAGACTTGGATAACTCAGATGTTTTTGACAATGTAGATCAACCTAATTTGTATCCCCTTGGATATTTTGCCATTGTACAGGAATATAAAAGAACGCTGACCATAAAGTGATACAAAAAACTTGATTGGGCACATTGTTTCAAAGATTTACAAAGGTTGAAATGTAAAACGCAATCAAATCTTCCATATTTATTAATTTGCTTTATAAAGTTCCTGTATAATCTAATTTGACGCACTCCTTTGCAAAATATTTAGACTTTTATTTGGTACTTTTGGAGCGCAACGAAATGGCAGCTATAAAAACAAATAAGGATTTATTGATTAAGGGAGTTAAACATTTCGCATATACTTTTGCGCTAATGTTTGTGGCACCTCTAGTGTTGTGGCAAGCTTTTAAAAATCAGGAACACGATTATTATATACCAGTATTGATCGTTGGTATTATTCTGGCGATAGCCGCTATAGCTATGGGATTTTATAGCGTACAATTAATAATGAACGCCTTATTCAACTCTTCCAAAAAAGAAAAATAAACGTTCTATTCTTTCTTGTTGAAATTATTTTACGCCCTTTTTGGTAGAACCCCACTTGTTTTCCAAATCCATATAATCAAACTCCAACGCCGATTTTTGGCGTTCCAATCTGCTTGCGGCAAAAGCACGTTGTAAGATATCCTCAATCATATAATCTTCCTGGACAACACTCGGGTTATATTCTTCTTTGAGGCTTATTTTAAACATTCTTGCCGTAGTACTATACCAAAATGCCCGCCAGCCACTTCTTAATTCCTTTACCAAATCAAAAGTTGTTTTACCTGTCTGTCTATAAATAAGTTTTATCAAGATTTGACCTTCGGTTCGGGTTAGTTTTTTAAGTTCATCGGAAAACTCCCCCTCAATATATTTTTGAACTTCTTTGGTGTATTTCTTACGTTTTCGCCTCTTTTTGATTTTAGTTAGGCTATCGTTGAGTTCACTCAAACGTTCAGCAGCCAGTTTGGCATAGGGGTAAACCTTTATCGTCTTTCTCCTCAAAATATAATATCGAAGTTTATCCTTGTATGTTGGGAATGATAATTTGCTGAAAACATAGACTTCATCCAAGTCAATAGAGCTCCGCATTATGGAGTCGCCTTCAAAAATGATCATTTTTTCCGCAACAGAATCCATTGGCTGTTCTTCCACCTGTGCGGAGACAGCCCACATTGCAAGACTGGATACAATAAATAAAATCCTTTTTTTCATCATTGATTAAAAGCAAAAGCCTTGCCAAAATTAACGATTATTCACCACTGTTATTATTAATTAAAAGTGAATATTGTTAAGTTTGTAAACAAATACACTATAAATGAGTACAAAGAAGATTCTAACTAAAAAGTCAATGGATTTTTTAGAAAAATACCTGAATAACGCAGCACCAACAGGCTACGAATGGGAAGGTCAAAAAATCTGGATGGATTATCTAAAACCTTATGTAGATACTTTCATTACAGATACTTATGGCT
>JBATIW010000507.1:0-1843 GCA_049668005.1 Maribacter sp. | reverse complement strand
CCATAGAGCCTCAAGTTGGGGATTTTATGGATTCATTCCTCATTCCCATTGAAGACATTTGGCAACCTTCCGATTTTCTACCTGATCCGGAAAGTGACGATTTTTTAAATTCAATTGAACAATTGCGTGAAGAATCCAAAGAACTGGGTTATGACTTTTGGGTTACAATGGTAGCGGATACCATTACAGAAGAGGCTTTGCCGACTTATGAGTCTTGGTTGATGGATGTTGAAGGCGTTAACCAGCATGATGGCAAGAAAAATGGCTGGTCTAAATGGGTGCGTGCATGGACCGCAGAAGAAAATCGTCATGGCGATGTTCTTAGCAAATACCTATACTTATCGGGAAGGGTTAATATGCGCGAAGTGGAAATTACAACACAACATTTAATAGCAGATGGATTTGATATAGGAACTGATAGGGATCCCTACAAGAACTTTGTATATACCTCATTCCAAGAATTGGCAACCAATATTTCCCATAAACGAGTAGGGCAAATGGCCAAAAAGAAGGGTAATGTCCTGTTAGGTAAAATGTGTACCATTATCGCAGGTGATGAAATGAGACATCATTTGGCCTATCGCGAATTTGTTAAGAATATTTTCGGGGAAGATCCTTCGGGAATGATGTTGGCTTTTGCCGATATGATGAAAAAGAAGATCGTGATGCCAGCACACTTTTTACGCGAATCTGGAGGTAGCATTGGTGCAGCTTTCGAGAACTTCTCAAACTGTGCACAACGGTTAGGGGTTTATACGGCCCATGATTATATAGACATTCTTAAAAAACTGAATTCTTATTGGGAATTGGATGCCGTGAGAAGTCTTTCGGATGAGGCTGAAAAAGCCCGTGATTATCTGATGAAACTTCCAGCTAGATTAGAACGAATTTCGGAGCGTATGTCTTTTCCTGAAGATCAATACCACTTCAAGTGGGTTGAGGCCAACGGAACTTTATAATAAAAAAAGCCGGTTCAATTTGAACCGGCTTTTTTAGTTTTTCTTATAGCTTATAATTTGCCATGATTATGTTCATCTTGCCATTTGGCAAGTTCTTCCCATTTGCCTTCATATGCCATTTTGGCCTGCATTGGCCAAGAAGCGGGATCGTGAACTTTATAACGATTACCACCACCATCCAAAACTTTTTGACAGTCGGCAACTGCCGTGTCTGAAAGTGCTTTCCAAGTCTTGATACCAGCGTTGATGAACATATCCGAAATTTTCGGACCTATACCTTCAATGATTTTCAGGTCATCTTGTTTCACTACTTTTCCTAAAGCAGCTTTGGCTTCGGAAGCATTGAAAGGTGGTGTAGTTTCGGGTGCTGTATATGAAGATGCTACTGCAGCGGCACTACTGGCGCTAGCCTTAGCTGCCCCTGCTGATAGTTTGCCTTTACAGGCATCCAAATCCGATTGTAGCTTGGCATTTTTACCTTCCAAAAGTTTTAAATCGGCAGTATTATCGATGGTTGTACTTTTCCCTTTTCCTATAAGGTATCCGAAATAAGCACATAGTATACCAACTAATAACGGAATTAACCAGCACCAAATATTCATAGTTGAAAAATCCATTTTTATACGTTTTTAGGTTATTTAATTTAAAGTATTAGCGTTAATAGATCGTTTTTCTCGAGACCATCATTGTTTTATTTACAAATCCTCTCTTTACATTGCTCCACATACATTGCAACATGTAATAAAAAAGTAAATTCCTGCTATAATTGTGATTATTATCCCGAGAAGGTTGGTTGTTCTTTTTGTCATGGGAAATAAAGTTTAATGTTTGGACTACAATGTATTAAAAAATTCTTAAAATATGTTAAAAACGCACTACTAAAT
>JBATIW010000506.1:0-1559 GCA_049668005.1 Maribacter sp. | reverse complement strand
CAATCGTTTAAATCAAATAGACATTCTTTTATGGTTTCCAGTCTTCGGAGGAATGACCAACATATGATAGTTACAGCAATTGCCTACGCCTATTGTGGACTATCAAGTCTTCCTGGTTCCCTGGTCTCTGACCCTTCCAATTCCAATAAGGAGTCCCCTAATTTGGAACGCATATCATTCGCCAGTAGTTTAATTTCCTCAACAACTTTCGGATGTTGCTCAGCCACATTCTTGGTTTCACTAATGTCGTTCTCAACGTCATACAACTCGATCTCCTCCAAATCGATCATTTTGTATTCGCCAGGCTGACCATCCTTACCAGGTTCTTGCCCTTGCATAGTGCGGTATCGATGCGGGAAGTACATTTTCCATTTTCCATAGCGAACACCAAAAAGTTCGTTCACACGATAGTAAAAGAAATAGGCTTTTTGCGGACCTTCAAGGCTCTCCCCTGAAATCACCTTCCAAACATCTTTACCATCGATCTTCAATGTGGGTAATTTGGAATTGGTGAGTTCAGCGATAGTTGGTAATATATCAATCGCCATCACGGGAACATCAACTACTTTGCCCGCATTTAGTTTATTTGGGTACTTTATGATAAAAGGTTCGCGCTGACCACCTTCCCAAGCGGTTCCCTTGCCTTCTCGGAAGGGCAATGCACTTCCTGCATGGTTTCCATAGGATAACCATGGACCATTATCTGAAGTAAAAATGACTAGGGTATTATTTTCGAGTCCGTTCTTTTTTAGCGCATCAATAATTTGACCTACAGACCAATCAATTTCCATGATTACATCGCCATACAACCCTCTTTTTGATTTTCCTTTGAACTTATCTGAAACGAATAGTGGAACATGGGGTTGTGGATGGGGTACATATAGAAAGAATGGATTATCCTTGTTTCTATTGATGAAATCGACACTGCGTTCAGTTATCTGTGTGGTTAGTTGGGATTGTTCGGTCAAAGTATCAATGACCATTTCATTTTCGTACAGCGGTAAATCTGGAAAATTGAAAATGGGTCCTTGTTGCGGATGCATAGGCCACATATCGTTTGAATAGGGGATGCCAAAATACTCATCAAATCCGTGTCTGTTTGGCATAAATTCAGGATGATGCCCTAAGTGCCATTTTCCAAAAATGGCTGTTTTGTAACCATTGGCTTTTAGCATTTCTGCCAAAGTGGTTTCTGTGCTGTTAATGCCATGGGTATTACCTGGCCCTAGCGCATTGTGAATGCCAATACGATTGGGATAGCAACCAGTTAATATTCCTGCCCTGGAAGCAGAGCATACGGCTTGAGCAGAGTAGTAACCGGTGAGTTGCACCCCATCTTTTGCCATTTGGTCCAAATTTGGGGTTAAAATGTCAGGAGACCCAAACACACCTAAGTCCTGATACCCTTGGTCATCTGTAAAGATGAGAACAACATTGGGTGGTTGTAAATATTTTTTTGGTTTAGACTCTTTGGTGCCACAAGAGGAAATAAAAAGCACAATGAGTAAAATCGGAATTTTAAAAGTGGGCATGTTTTTGATTTGTTTTAAAGATAATAC
>JBATIW010000505.1:0-17413 GCA_049668005.1 Maribacter sp. | reverse complement strand
GAACATATCAACATAGGGGCTCCAGAGTGGTTTAATTACCCATGGTAAATACAACCAACTAGTATAAAGCCCAATATCAGCATTACTTATCCCTAATTTCTTATACATGATTACAGAAACGGTTACCACCATTACAAAAGGTAGACCTTGCGTAAAATAGAGTATGGGAATCCAGGCCCAGGCCCCTTTATTTTTTTGAATCATTTTTTTGGTTTAATTGGATTAAAATTGGCGGACTTTCCTGGCCAAATTTGGTAATAAACGTCAGTGCTATTTGCTGTTTATTGTCAATTATATTGGTTGGTAGGTTTATTTTATTTTTGCTAATGGGTGATTTTGCAATTAATTTTTTAATCGGATACTCAGATTTTTTATTTCTACCTGAAGAATAAGCCAAGACATATCTATATTCCTCTATGTTGTTGAACTTCAATTGTATAAATCCATTCTCTTTTGTCATTGTATCAAGTTTAAGGTCTTCGTTCTTCGAAACTGGTGCAAAAGGGGAAATAGGAGGGAGCGCTTTGGATTTGTAATAATTCTTTTTGATATATTCAACAACATCTGGATTTTTATTCATTAGGCTCTTTGCACTAAAGAAGACATTGCCTTTGACTTGTTTTGTGGTACGGGCCAATTTTAATTGATTGGGGAGTTCCTTTTTATTCTCCCAGGCCTCATCGCTGTTATTGCGCACCTTATAAGCTCCATTGCCAATATAAAGGTTGGTATTGCTACTGTTTTTGGACCACCAGTCAACGATTTTGGAATGAGAGGCAACCGGTAAATCCATACTCCAATATACTTGAGGGGTCAAATAGTCAAGCCAACCATTTTCCATCCAAGTAATAGGGTCGGCATATAAATCCTCGTATGTGGTCTGGCCGGCTTTGGTGTCAGAACCTCTGGGGTCGGTTGCATTATTCTTCCATACCCCAAAAGGACTAATGCCAAATTGCACCCAAGGCTTTTTGCTTTTTATGCTCCTGTGAATATTCATTACCAGAGAATCAACATTGCTCCGTCGCCAATCTTCCAATGACTGATTGGGTAAGGAATGGAATCGATGCGAAAGCGAATCTTGGAATACTTCATCCTTGATTTTATAAGGATAAAAGTAATCATCAAAATGAATGGCATCAATATCATAGCGGGTAATTACTTCGTCCATTATTGCCACCAAACGCTCTCGCACTTCCGGCAAACCAGGGTTGTAATAATACTTTTTACCATATTTGAGCATCCATTCGGGGTGAAGGTTAAAATCGTGTGTAGGATTTAAAATATCGGTTTTTAAATCGAAAGTTGCTCTGTACGGGTTTAACCAAGCATGAAACTCAATACCACGATTGTGACTCTCATTTATCATCCATTCTAAAATATCATATTCCTTTTTTGGTGGAGAGCCTTCTTTACCCGTTAAGAAACGTGACCATGGTGCGTAATTGGATTTATAGAATGCATCACCTGCAGTTCGTATTTGTACGATCACGGCATTGAAGTTCAAATCATCGTAAAAGTCTAGAATTTTTAGGAAATCCTTTTTTTGCTTTTCAAGAGGGTCAACCCCGTTTTTTGGCCAGTCAATATTTACTACCGTGGCAACCCAAACGCCTCTAAATTCGGTTTTTGGCTGTGGAATTGGTTTAAATACACTGCATGAAGTAAAGCTCAAAACAAGTAGGAGCAGTAGGGTGGTTTTTCTAGTCATGTTGGTTTAAAAAGGCCTATTTCTACTAAAATAGGCCTTTAATCACTAATTTTTTTTGGTTTAATCAAATTTATATCGGACAAATGCTTCCATAGCCGCATAATCCGCAAGACCTAGGGCTTTATAGCGTTCCGCGGTATCTCTATTCCGTTCTTCGACACGCATCCAAAATTCCCTTGCATCATCGCCTTGGAACATTACACCATCTTTTTGGGATTGGTGGCAGAAAATGGCATATCGTTTTTTCAATACTTGACCTGGACTCATCGGTACTGCCATTTCTATATCATTAATGTCCCATTCGTGCCAAGCACCTCTATATAACCACAACCAGCAATCTTCCATAAATGGTTCGGATTTAAGTCTTGTCATTGCTTCGAATATTGCATCTAAACAAACCTTGTGTGTTCCATGGGGATCTGCTAAATCTCCTGCTGCATAGATTTGATGGGGTTTAATTTCCTTGATTAATTTGACCACAATTTCTATATCCGCATCAGATAGATTCTTTTTCTTAATGGTTCCCGTTTCGTAAAATGGAAGGTCTAAGAAATGTACATTCGAATCTTCTAAGCCAACATATCTAGTCGCAGCAAAAGATTCTCCTCGGCGAATAGCCCCTTTTAACCTTCTTACTTCCAAGGCATCAAAGGTGTTTTCCTCTTTATTTAGAATGGCATCGATAATCTTTTGAGATTCCTTTGAGGGTACAATTGTATTTGTAATTTCAGCAAATTTTAATGCTTCCCTATCTGAGACAGCTATATTTCCAGAAGTTTGGTAGGCTACGTGCACTTCGTGTCCTTGTTCGACCAAACGATCAAAAGTTCCGCCCATGGAAATGACATCATCATCGGGATGCGGGCTAAAAATAATCACTCGTTTTTTTGCCGGTTCTGCGCGTTCCGGTCTACTGGTGTCATCGGCATTTGGTTTGCCACCAGGCCAACCAGTAATAGTGTGCTGCAACTTATTGAACATTTTAATGTTGAGGTCGTAAGAGTCTTCCAACGATAATAGATCAGACATTCCGTTGTCATTGTAATCCTTGTCAGTTATACTCAAAATAGACTTGCCTGTTTTGTTACAGAGCCAAACAATGGCCTTTGAGGTGAGTTCATCTGTCCATTCACAAGATCCAACCAACCAGGGAGTTTTATTTCTAGTCAATTCGCTACCTGCACCTACATCCAATACAAAAGTCACATTATTGTGCTCCTGTAAGTATGTTGCGGGTACATGGGATGAAATTTTACCTTCAACGGTATCTTTAATAATTTCTGCTTTATTATGACCCCAACCTAGAAGTACGATTCTCTTGGCGTTTCTAACAGTTGAAATACCCATAGTAATTGCTTTTCTTGGAACATTATCTATACCCAAAAAAGCCGGAGCAGCATCAACCCGCGTAATATGGTCAAGTGTAATTACTCGAGTTCCTGAATTACGATGGGAACCAGGTTCGTTGAAACCTATGTGACCCGTTCTACCTATACCCAATAATTGAAAATCAATTCCACCAAAGTCTTTTATCTTTTTTTCGTATCCTAAGCAATATTCAACTACATCATCCGTAGCAATCTTACCATCGGGAATATTTATGTTTTCAGCAGGAATATCTACATGGTTGAACAAATGCTCATGCATAAAGTAAAAATAACTCTGCATATTCGCTTTATCCATTGGTAGGTATTCATCCAAATTAAAGGTGACCACATTGGCAAAACTCAATCCCTCTTCTCTGTGCATTCTGACCAATTCTTCATAAACCTTTATAGGCGAAGAACCAGTTGCAAGTCCTAGAACACATGTCTTTCCAGCTGCCTGTTTTTCCCGGATCAAATCAGCAATTTCTTCGGCCACTCGTATAGAAGCCACATTGGAATCTTTGAAAATTACATTATGTATTTTTTCAAAGCGGGTTTCTTCGAATTGCCCTACTGGTTTGTAACTTATATCTATTCCAAATTTCTCTAATGTTGTTTTCATAAACGGATGCTCTTATTTTGAGGCAAATGTATGCAATTATTTTAATAATTGCCGTTTTATGCCATGTTATTTGCTGTATTTTGCAATAAACAATTACTTTATGAATAGTATAATGTTAAAAACAGAATAAAACAGCAAGTTAAATACTTTTGTTACCTTTGTGCAAAACAAGAATAGTAGTACATGTTAAAAGAAGAACGCCATCAAACGATACTTTCCCAAGTTGAAATACACAATAGGGTACTATTAACTGATATCGCAGAGATACTGGATGTTTCAATAGATACCGCACGAAGGGATGTTAAGGAACTTGATCAGGATAGTAAATTGAGAAAGGTGCATGGAGGTGCCATTTCTTTGGGATTCACCACAAATAGTGCTAGAAACAACAATATTTATGCTTTATCGCAGAAAATAATTATTGCTGAAAAAGCTGCTTCATTATTGAAAAATGGAGGGGTTATATTTATTGACGGTGGCACAACTTGTTTAGAATTGGCAAGAATTATCCCCTCAGATATTCAACTTACCTGTTTTACACTGAGCCTACCTGTCGCCATGGAATTGAATAACAAACCAAATGTGAATGTTATTTTTATTGGAGGTAAAATATCGAAGGAAGCCCAAATTGCCATAGGCGCCAGTGCAACTGATGTTCTTTCTGAAATAAAGGTCGATTATAGTTTTATAGGTACGGGTTATGTTGATTCTTCTTTTGGACTTACTGAGTTTGATTGGGACATCGTTCAGGTGAAAAAAGCAGTAATTAAGGCCTCAAAAAAAACGGTACTTTTGTGCATATCCGAGAAATTAAATTCTCAGCACCGATATAAGACTTGTGATATCAAAGCAATAAACACAATGATTACCGAATTGGATTCAAAAGATGATCAATTGAAGCTATTTAGAAACCACGACGTTCGTATTATTTAATCTACATGAATTATATAAAAATCACTGAAACTCCATCAAACTATGACCATCTGGAGCAAATGGACACATCTTCCATTCTTGTTAACATAAACAACGAGGATAAGAAGGTGGCAGATGCGGTAACACTTGTAATTCCTCAAATAACAAAATTGGTAAATGCATTGGCCGAACGTTTTGACAAAGGAGGCCGGTTATTTTATATCGGTGCAGGAACCAGTGGTCGACTTGGCATATTGGATGCTTCTGAAATACCACCAACTTTTGGCATGCCCCATGAGCGCGTCATAGGGTTGATCGCAGGTGGTGATTCGGCCATCAGAAAGGCTGTTGAATTTGCGGAAGATGATCATAAACAAGCTTGGTTAGACTTAAAAAAACATACTATTTCTGAAATTGACGTTGTAGTAGGTATTGCCGCTTCTGGCACAACACCTTATGTGATTGGAGGGCTGCAAGACGCCAAAACCCATGGACTGCTTACTGCTGCTATAACCAATAATCCCGGTTCCCCTTTGGCAACCGTGGCTGATATTCCAATTGAGGTGAATGTTGGTGCTGAGTTCGTTACGGGTAGTACCCGTATGAAAAGCGGCACATCCCAGAAACTGGTTTTGAATATGATTTCTACAGGGTTGATGATTAGAATAGGAAGAGTAAAGGGCAACAAGATGGTAAATATGCAGTTAAGCAATACCAAATTGGTAGATCGAGGAACACGATATTTGGTTGAAGGCTTAGGTATCGATTATGCCCAAGCCGAAGTATTGCTTAAGAAACACGGTTCAGTAAAAAAAGCCTTGGACGCTGAAAGAAAATAAATTATTCTATAATTATTGCTACTTCCTCCTCGGTAACCATATCCTCTGATGAATTGCCCCAAGAATTTAAAATAAAATTCATGACGTCAGCAATTTCATCATCTTCCAATCCCATGGGATCCATGACATTGTTGTAGGTAACCCCATTTACTACAAGTTCGCCACGCTGTCCATATTTGACACCCCGTATACTTTTTTCACGGTTATTCAATAAAAAATCGGACTTAGCCAAAGGAGGATACGTATGTGCGACACCTTCTCCCTTACCTTGATGGCAAGTAACGCAAAAATCCAAGTAGATTTCACTCCCTCGTTCCATACTGGCTTCTAACTCGTGATCTTGAGGAATTAGAATCACGCCAACTATCAAAACACCTACAATGTAGGTTAGCATAAAGTGCTTCATGAATAAGATAATAATTAGTTAAGAATTGGGTACAAGTTTATAAATACCTTTTCCTTCTATGGCAACATAAATAAAACCATCAGGACCCTGTCTTACATCACGAACACGACCCATATCACTCAATAATTTTTCCCTGTCTAAAACCTTGGTTCCATCCATTGTAAGGCGTTCCAAGTACTGAAACACCAATGAACCAATGAGAAGACTCCCTTCCCATCCTTTATATTTATCGGAGGTTACAAAGGCCATCCCACTGGTAGCTATTGAGGGTACCCAGTAATGTATGGGTTGCTCCATACCTTCCATTTCGGTTTTATCGGTAATAGGTGTGCCACTGTAATTAATACCATAGGTAATAACAGGCCAACCATAATTGAAACCTTTTTCAATGATATTGATTTCATCGCCTCCTTTAGGCCCATGTTCATGATCCCATATTTTTCCAGTTTGCGGATGTAAGACCAATCCTTGAGGATTGCGATGTCCGAAACTATAAATAGCCGTTTTGGCCCCATCTACCCCAACAAAAGGATTGTCTTCCGGAATTCTACCATCGTCATAAAGCCTATAGATTTTACCGCCATCTTTGGAGATATCCTGTGGATTTACATCACGAGCACCACGTTCGCCAATGGAGAAATAAAGATAACCATCATTGTCAAAAGCAATGCGTGAGCCAAAGTGTTGTCCTTTAGTGGTATTTGGGCCGGCTTTATAGAGTAATTCATTATCAATCAATGCTCCGTCTTTCAGTTTGGCACGCATAAGAGCAGTATGTCCACCTTTTTCATCGCCGTCTTCTGAAGCGTAAGTAAAGTAAATCCATCCATTATTGTTATAATCAGGATGTAAAAATACATCTAATAAACCCCCTTGGCCCCTTGAATAAACAGCTGGAACATTAGAAATATTAGTTTTTTTCCCATTCTTAAAATGTATAAGTGTCCCTGCTTTTTCGGTAATCAGCATACTCCCGTCAGGAAGAAACGCCATTGCCCATGGAATCTGCAGTTCATCGACGAACAGCTCAGCGGAAAAAGTTATGTTTTCAGGTGTAGTTGCTTTATTTTCAGCATCTTGACCACATGAATAATTAAACGATACAACGAATAAATAGAGATATAGAATACTTTTTTTCATATTTTGACGTTAAGTTTTAATATTATATGATAGGCGTTGAGGCCTAAAGATAAAGAGAAAAATATAAGTTTAAACAATTACACTAAAGAATATACTTAATCCCCAATTCAAGGATATTCTTGCCAAAACTGACTTAACCTATGCTCCCAAAAAGCCCACGGAATATTCTGTATGCTTTACTGCTGGTCTTATTATCGGTAGTTTTCACTTCAGCAATTGCCAATACTGACTTCAAGGTATTGGAAGAAATCAGTGCAGCCATAAAGAAAACTATTTCTGAGGAAGCAACTGAATCAGCATTTGAAAATTCCGGAAAATCAATTGATGTAAACAAATCCCAAGGGCATAATACTGGAACAACCACTGTGGCTATGCCCATGTTCATGACCATTATTCAAGGTGCAGATGAAGAAGTTGGTTGCACAAATGATGGTAGTACCGTAGCGAGGTTTAATCTTTGCGGAGACTCTGATGATAGGGTAATATCGCTTTCCGGGGCCCCTTTCGGCTCAGTATCTTGGGAATTATTGGGCGGATCATGTTCCCCTGATATTAATGAGGATTGCCCTGAGACGACAAATTCGTGTTACACACAAGTAAGTACAGCTCAAAATTTTACCATTGATGCAAGTTCCATACCTTCAACTACTGGGGCAGAGTTTAGGGTTAGAGTTAACGGATCAGGCGCATATTATTATTTCAAGGTTAAAAAGAGTACAATTACCCAGACATATGTTAAACAAGATTTTATTTGTGGGGTACCTGGCAGAATTCAGGTAACCAATCTTTCCAGTGCCTACGAATTCAGTATTGACAATGGTGGCGGATTTGGTCCTTGGCAAGGTCCTATTTTTAATAATCTGACTCCAGGCACATATAACGTTTTAGCACGTTTACAGAATACACCCGACGCTTGTGAATATCCATACGAGCCAATAACTATTAATCAGCTGGATATTGATATTGATGTAACGTTCACCGATGCCCAATGTAGTGGTGATACTGGTACTATTACGGTCACGGCAAACAATGTTCCAGGTCCCTATAAATATACCCTATTGGACTCAAGTGGTGTGGCCCAGGAGTTTACGGCATTCATTCCTGATAATCCGTACACCTTTTCCGCGGTAGGTTTCGGAACCTATATCGTACAAGTAGAAACACAACAATGTACAGGTGACCCATTAAACGGGATCGACCCACCGAGACAAAGTTTGGATACTGGAGGAAACCCTATAATTATTGGTAGTGGATTATCTCCTCTAGACGCTTCAACAGAAGTGAATAGTAGTTTTGGATGTTCAACGATTACCGATGTTGATATTATCGTAAATACTTCGGGGGGTTCCGCTCCATATACGTTTACCGTTAACGGTGGACCATCCCAACCTTCATATACTGGTACAACGACCTATAACGTCACAAGTCCTGGTACCTATGATTTCATAATTACCGATAGTAATGGTTGTACAATAACGGCTTCATCAAATGTTGAAGATCTTCTGCCACCAGATGTTACTGCGATTGGCATTGATGGAACTTGCTCCAACGGCGGTGCAAAAATCAATTTCAATATTATAGACGCTAGGGGATATAATTTGTCTTTTAGGGTGAATGCAATAGATCCATGGGAAACAAACCCACAGATATCCGTTCCGGCAGGAACTTATAATAATATTGAGGTTAGATATCAGCAAGGGGGATTTGAATGTACCATGAATTTACCTTCTGTTACTGTAACCAATGTCGGTGCAATTACTGGATCAGCGAATAAAATTTTTGATAGAACTTGTGATGGCAGTGGAGGTGTTATTGGAGGTCAAATCGATTTTGTAGGTCCATTTACAGGGGGTTCCGGTAGTGGATATGTATTTAGTATTGACGGATTGAATTTTACCGCACTTACATCTTATCCAGGATTGTCACCCGGAACTTATACCCCTATGATAGAGGACGGAGGAGGTTGCCGATTGGAATTGACACCAATAATCATTTTGGATGTTGACCCACCAACGGATTTGGACTTTGTGCAAAGTAATATTAACTGTTCTGCTGGAACTTCAGATGTACAGTTAACGCCCACAAGTAATGCAGCAATAATCAATTATTCGGTAATAAGTCCTATCAGTATCAACAATGGTGGTAGTGATACCTTTATTGGGTTGAGCACGAATACCTCGTATATTTTTCAAATTACCGATGCAAATAATTGTACATATACTGAAGCATTTACACCAGCTCAAATCAGCTCCATAAGGGCAAGGGTAAAATCTGGCGGGGATCTTAGGGTTTGTGATGGTGCTACGGATGGTACAGGTACATTTTTAATAGATGGTTTTGCCAATAATTATACTTATGATATTAATGGTGGTCTTTATTCAGGAGGTCCACAGAGCAGTGGCGAGGTAGTATTACCGTTATCTGGTGCTGGAACTTATACTATAACCGTTACTGATGCCGATACTGGTTGTACGGATACTGCTTCTTTTGATATACTGGATGCCCCTATTTTAACATTGGGTGGTACGGTAACACCGATGAGTTGTGCTAATGGCAATCTGGGAAGAGTAGTTGCCAATGCTGCTGGAGGCTGGGGAACAAATAGGTATACATTAACGCCCCCAAGCGGACCTGTACAAGGCCCAAAATCGGGTAGCACTTTTGGAAACCTATCTGCAGCAGGAACATATACCTTATCAGTTGAAGATTCCGAAGGTTGTACAGCAACTTTTAATTTTGACTTAACGCCATTGAGTGCGCCAACGGTAAGTCTCGATGCTGCGGCTTCCGATTTCTGTTTTGTACCGGCAACAGGAGCTACAATTGCAGTAACTTCTACAGCTGGCTCTGCACCACTAGCAAGTCATCAATATCGAATTAATGGCGGAGCATTACAAGCAAGCCCTATTTTTACAGGTCTGGCCCCAGGAAATCATACCATTGAGGTAGTTGATGGAAATTCTTGCCGCGATACAGTGAATGTTACTGTAAATCCTCAATTGAGGGTATATACAAATGTTGTCACGGAAATACCATGTGGTGGTGCTCCTGGCCAAATACGGGTAATCGTGGCAGGCGGCTACACCGCAGGGGCAGGAACCAAACAATATGAGGTAAGTTCTGATAATGGAACAACGTTTTCTGCTCCAGTTCCATTGACATCGACAAACTTTTTATATGATACTAATATTCCAGGTGATTACATATTCCGTGTTGTGGATAATGAAGGATGTACAGCGGATTCAAGTCCGTTGACATTGAACCCACCTGTATCAATAGATCCAGCAACGGTTACTATTATTCCAGCCAGTTGTGGTCAAACGGATAATGGAATTATTACCATAACGCCAGATGCATTGAGTGGAGTTGCGCCTTATGTGATAAGTTTTGACGGCGGTCCATTTACTTCACAAACAGTATACTCAAATTTAAATGCTGGACAAACCTATAATTATCTTGTTCGGGATGCTAGGGGTTGTGAAACACTACCAGCTTCCGCGACTATTCCATTGGATGTTACTCCAGCGCCTGATGCTGCTGTATCACAGGTAGTTGCGACCTGTTTAGCAGGTGTTGTTGAAGGATCAATTCAAGTAACTGGAGTTGTTGGCGGGACAGCCGATTTCACCTATATTCTACAAGATCAATTTGGAACTGAGCTTTCGCGAATTGGACCAACTGCAAGTACTGCTGAAACATTTTCAAACTTGATTCCAGGTATTTATACCGTAGTTACTATTGATGCATTAGGTTGTAGGGACGAAGATACCATAACGGTAACCCAAACTACGGTCACCGTTGTTCCTGATCCTGTTGTTCCTGTTTGTAATATAGCCGGATTTAGCAATACAGTAGAGATATTCGGGGGAGTGGGACCGTTCTTGATTCGACTTGAAAATGATCCACTGCCACCGGTATCACCAAACATTCCACCAAGAAGGCATACTTTTTCCGGATTACAATTTGGGGTAACTTATACTGTAGAAGTCACTGATATTGGAACAGGCTGTGTTTATTTGGATGAAATACCTCCTGTTGATGGACCAGTTTTGGATGTTGTGGCAAGTTCGACCCCCGGTTTTTGCGATGCCAACAGAAATGGGGAAATCAGCTATACCATTAGTACTTTTACCGTAGGGGATAATTTGAGGGTAGAATTATTGAATAATGATGATGGCTCAATAACGCTTATTGAAAATGTAACACCTGGGACCGATCCTTATTCAAATACCTATTTGGCCTTACCAGGAGATTATCAGATAATAGTTACCAATTTAACCGATAATTGTAATGATGCAACTGGGGTTATTATAGATCAGAACCTGCCGTCTATTGACATTTTAAATTTAACACCCGCCAATTGTAATGCAAATGGATCCTTCACCGTTCAGGGAAATGGTGGTGCAGGTGCACCATATACCTTTGCTTTTATGGATTCAGGTATTCCACCCACACCAGGGGATTTTGGGCCAGCAACTACCTTTTTCGGACCTCCAGGAAATTATGATATTTATGTTCAAGATGTAAGTGGTTGTACTTCATTTGCAAATGCTGAAATAATTCCTTTAGACCCAGCATTACCCCCACCATCAATAGCTGTCGATAATCAATGTGATGTTTCTGCACCACTTTTCGATATAACAGTGAGCATGCCAATTACAGTTGATACTCCTAGATTCACATTAGGGGGTGTTACATTAACAACCAATCCAGCCACATTCCAGGTAAGTAGCCCTGGTAATTATATAGTGGATGTTGTGGATGCAGATGGTTGTACCAGTCAGGGAACGGCTATTGTATATGATTTCTTATCCGCTTCCGGTGGGTTCTCAACAGAATCAACCTGTAATAATGCTGACGGTGTAATAACAATTATTCCTATTGGTGGCAGTGGTGATTTTACATATGAACTCCAGGATAATGTGGGCTTACCATTAGGACCAACCAATAATACAGGGGTATTCAATAGTATAGTACCAGGGGGTTATAAGGTCTTAGTGACAGATAATTTGGTAACTGATGGTATAAGCAATTGTACGTTCTTGGTTGATAATATTAATTTAGACCCTGCAGTTGTTCCTATTATATTGCCTACTACACCTCAAGACGTAACTTGTAATGGGGATAATGATGGAAGTATCGATATTATTTTGCAGGCCGGAACAGATGTTGATAGCCCCATAAGTTATCAATTGGTAGATTTTATTACAAGGGCTCCAATAGCGAATAATAATTCGGGCTCATTCCCTAACCTAAGCCCAGGTAATTATGAAGTTGAGGTGCTTTCGGCAAGGAATTGCCCTGCGCTATCTGGAGAATTGATAATTTTGGAACCCTTGCCATTTTCAATAAGCGCAAGTGCACCTGATTTTGCCTGTGAGCCTGGTGCGAATAGGTATAGTTCTACAATAATAACCGTTGGAATCGTTGATCCCGGCACAATTGGTAGTGGTTATCAATATAGTATTACTGGTTTTTCCAATTATCAGACGGTAAATACATTTGAGATTGTTGATAACGGTTCACCTCAGAATATTACAGTTTATGCTATAGATGGCAATGGCTGTCAGACAACATTTAATTTACCAACATTAAATCCACCAACAGACATAACCTCCTCAATAATTCAGGTTGATCCATTAAACTGTAGGGATGATGAACGTGTGCGAATTCAAATAGTAGGGACAACCGATTTTACAGTCACAACCGTTTCTGTAGCTCCAGTGGCTCCAGTGACCAATACGCCCGGCAATGACTATGTTGATGTCTTCTTGCCAACAACAGGGGACTATATTTTCGAAGTTACAGATAATGTTGCTGGATGCGCCTATCCGATGCCCGTTCATACGGTTATTGAACCTATTAACCCAACGGCGGTGATAAGTGAGGCAAAAGCAGTATCCTGTTTTGTGCCTGGTAACGATGGCGAGTTATTCATTGAGGTGACAGATTATATAGGGGTCTATACCTATAACGTTTATAGTAATAGTGACCCTGGTAAAACCACTGTATTGGCTACAGGTAGTTTTGATACGAATAACTTCCCTGACATTAACGGAGATCCTGCCCGTATTACGGGATTAACAGGAGGAAATTTCTTTGTGGAAGTAATTTCCAGTGATATTCCTTTCTGTTCTGGGGATAGTAATGCGGCAACGATTAGAACACCGAATGGTCCTCTTCAAGTGGACGCTATTGAAGTTGGCAATACTGGATGTAATAATGACACCGGTAAAATTGAAGCCACAGGTCAAGGTGGATGGGATGGTTCGCCTTATGAATATCGACTTTTAATCAGTGCCGATGGAGGTGCAACCTATCCTACAGAAGTAGTAGCTTTCTCAAATATCAGTGAATTTGAAAATTTACCTAGTGGGGATTATCAGGTCGAA
This sequence comes from Maribacter sp., assembly GCA_049668005.1. GTDB lineage: Bacteria > Bacteroidota > Bacteroidia > Flavobacteriales > Flavobacteriaceae > Maribacter_A. The sequence continues at coordinate 4,024 of JBATIW010000505.1, read as the reverse complement.
ATAAGGGATGTCGAAGGATGTACAGATACCTTTGAATTGAACTTGCCACCAGTACCACAAATAGATGCAGGCATTCGTGAACCACTGGCCTTACAATGTCCAGGTGGTAATAATGCGGTGTTGGAGGCTTATGATCCAACCACGGGTGATGCAATTACAGCAACAGCCGGTGCAACAGGAGGATTCCCTGGTGCTGGATATAATTATAGATTACTCTATTTAAATAGTAATGATAATACCGATATTGGCTCTGCCAGTGGATTACAAAATTCACCAACATTTATAGGTACAAGCGGTGGATTTATCAGTGAAGGTTGGTATGCAATTGAAGTGTCTTCCAGTTTTGATTGTTTGTTTGTTACAATACCATATTATGTGGATCCTCCACCACCAGTAGAACCAAAATTGGTACAAACAAGAGTGCCAGGATGTGGTGGAATGGGAGAAATGCGATTGACTATTGAAAATCCAGACCCATTGTTCATCTATGAATATCTTGCCATTGAAAACGGAGTGGCTATTGGCGTATATACCGATATGACAGGTACTTCAGAATTGTTCCCTGGAGTGGCCGGTATTACCTATCAATTTGATGTAAGAAAGAAAAACGCTTTGAATGTTTGCCCGGCGGTAACTACTAATGGCATCACAATGACAGATGCAACAGGAATTACCTTATTGCCGAATCAGCCAGATGACATTTCTTGTGCTTCTGAACTGGATGGACGGATAGAATCATTTATCAATGGTGGTGTAGGCAATAACCTCTTTTATTTATATGCAGGTAATCCGATAGATGCATTTAGTCCTTCAGCTTCAGCAACATTGATAAGAGGACCACAGGATAATGGTACTTTTGAAGGTCTTCCTGAAGGTGCTACCTACTATATTGCTGTAACAAGTGGTGTTACCTGTAGCGATATTGCCGGCCCCTTTGAAATTGTTAGACCTGAACCTATTCTTTTTAATGGCACGCCAACACCCGTTACTTGTAATGGTGAGGAAGATGGAACAATTTCTATTGAAGTTACAAGTGGAGGAGTTGGTCTTATACAGTTCGCGATAGAACCACACTTCAATGAATTTTTTAGTGATCCATCGACCCCGGGTATTTATACTTTCGAGGAATTAGCGGCCGGGAGCTATGAAATATTGATTCAAGATGAAAATGGTTGTTTTGAGAAACAGACATTAACTGTGACAGAACCTGATGAGGTAAGTATTAACAATGTGTCAACAACACCTGAAACCTGTATTGGTTATGCAGATGGAACGGCACAATTAACAGTTGTTGGTGGTACTCCCTTTGTTGACCCAATAACTTTCGTGAATTATTACGAAACGATGCTCGTTGGACCAAATTCGGATGGAAGTGAGGTTTTTGTACGGAATGACAATTTATACTTTGATAATTTAATAGGAGGTGAAACCTATATTGTTTTTGTTCAGGATGCAAGTTTGTGTGGGGATGACATATTAGTACCGATAGAAATCGGTGTTGATTTAACAGCGGAAACACTGGTGCAATATGGCTGTGAAGGAATCTTCCCAAATAGTACGGTATCCGTTGTAATGCAAGATGCCAGTTTGATGCCACAATTACTATTCTCGTTGGATGTTGATGATATAAATCAAGCCGATACCCAAACCACTTGGGGAGACCTATCGGCAGGCAACCATACCGTATACATATATCACGAAAATGGTTGTACTAGTTTTGAAGAGTTCACTATTGATAGTTACGACCCGCTTACAATAAGTGCGGTAAAAACTGGTCCTAATGAGCTTACGGCAACAGCAGCAGGAGGTTATGGAGGCTATGAGTATTTCTTCCAAGGGGATTCTTATGGTAGTGAAAATATATATACCACAAATGAAAGTACAACGGTTACCGTTCGTGTGGTAGATCAAAATGGTTGTGTGGCTGAGGTTAGGGTTCCGTTTGAGTTTACAGGAATGTTGGAGATTCCGAATTTCTTTACACCGGATGGAGACAACAACAATGATGTTTGGTCACCAAAGAATAGGGATTTCTTCCCGAATATCGAAGTGAAGATCTATGACCGTTATGGTAGAGTAGTCGCTATACTTGATCAAGTGCGTAATTGGGATGGAAATTATGATGGAAGTCCTGTGCCATCAGGGGATTATTGGTACGTAGTGAATGCAAATGACAAGAGCCAAATAAGATATGTTGGGCACTTTACCCTTTATCGATAAAGTACTAAATCAATTCATAGTAAGACCGTTTTAAACGGTCTTTTTTTATTCCTAAAAGGAGGGTTTTTATTTTATATGGATAAATACTATTGACTTCAATTATTTAAAGTTTTCATAGAATAGTTAGAATGCATTATCTTAACAGGAATGAAAAGATATGTACGATTGGCCATAGTTTTTATGCTGTTTCAAGGTTGTTCCGCCCAAAAAAATGCACAGTTGATTGATGCTGAAATGGAAACTGTAGTTTCTGAATCGCTTAGTTACTATCTCTATTTTCCTAAAGATTATAAAAGTAAAAAGAACAAAAAATTCCCTTTGCTGTTATTCTTGCATGGCGGCGGTGAATCAGGGGATACTTTGTCCTCAATAAAATCGAATGGGCCACCAAAATTAATAGTTGAGGGGAAGCAATTTCCATTTTTAATATTGGCGCCACAAAATCCATATAAAAGGAAATGGTGGAACACAAGAGCGGTTGCGCAACTTTTGGATACAATTATTGAAAATAATAGAGTGGATAAAAACAGGGTATATCTGACTGGTTTAAGCAGGGGCGGGAGCGCAGCTTGGGAAATGGCGGTGCAATATCCAAATAAATTTGCCGCTATGGCCGTGGTTTGTGGAATGACTCCCTTACCATATGCTTCTTGGATCAATAAAGAACTACCAATATGGGTATTTCACGGGGATCAAGACAAATCCATACCAATTTCGGAATCGGTCAATATGGTTGACAAGCTTGAAGCCATGGGCTACAAAGTCAAATTCACAATTTACGAGGGTGTTGGTCATAATTCATGGGATAATGCATATACCAACGAAGAATTATATTCCTGGTTCGTCAAGCAAACAAAGGGAAGACAATAGATGAATAGTGGTTTGTTTCACATGGCCAATAATGAAATTTGCTTAAATTGGAATGCACCCTTGACTTATGCTTGGTTATTTGGAACAGGAAACGAAATAAGAAGATTATGGTTAAAATAAAGTTTTTGGAGTATGTAATAACTTTCATAGCATTAATGGGTGTAAACGGTTTGTCTACCGCCTCAGCCAATGCTGGTATTGACCCGGTCAAACCTAAAAAGAAACAGCCTCGAAATATCATTTTTATTTTGACCGATGACCATCGCTATGATTATATGGGCTTTACAGGAAAAGTACCATGGCTGGAAACCCCAAATATGGATAAGTTGGCCCGGGAAGGCGCTTATTTGCCAAATGCGTTTGTCACAACTTCACTATGCTCACCTAGCAGGGCTTCCATTTTAACAGGACAATTTTCACATGCACATACCATAGTGGATAATCAAGCGCCAGATCCAGGAAATCTTACCTATTTTCCACAATATTTGGAAAAGGCTGGCTACCAAACGGGATTTTTTGGAAAATGGCATATGGGCGATCATGGCGATGAACCTCAGCCAGGATTTACACATTGGGAGAGTTTTCCGGGACAAGGCGTTTATTACAATCCGACCTTGAATATAAATGGAAATAGAGTGGCTTATAAAGATTCTACTTATATAACGGATCTTCTCACCGAACATACGATCGATTGGTTAGAAAAAAGGGACAAGAGCAAACCATTTTTCGCTTACTTATCGCACAAGGCTGTACATGCAGGATTTAAGCCTGCCCAACGGCATAAGGGAAAATATAAGGGGAATCGTATTGCATTGCCTGCGACCTATGATCAAACGAAAACAGGGGCGTATCGCGATTTAAAATGGCCACAATGGGTAGCGGATCAGCGAATTAGTTGGCATGGAGTTGATTATATGTACCATGACAATAAGGA
>JBATIW010000504.1:0-6302 GCA_049668005.1 Maribacter sp. | reverse complement strand
GTCAATAATAATTCTTCAGATGAAACAGCTAAAAATGCTGAAATTGCTGGTGCTACCGTACTATCAGAGAAGAATATTGGATATGGGTATGCCTGTCTTTGTGGTATACATTACGTAGGGCAACAGTCCAAAACACCTGATATCATCGTATTTGTTGATGGGGACTATTCCGACTATCCCGAGGATATGACGAACATCGTGCAACCTATTATCGACCGAGATATTGATTTTGTGATTGGAGCCCGTGTAAAAGGGAAAAGAGAAAAAGGAAGTATGACACCCCAACAAATTTTCGGCAATTGGTTGGCCACTTTTTTGATGAGATTACTTTTTGGGGCAACATTCACTGACCTAGGGCCTTTTAGAGCTATAAAATATGACAAGTTGTTAACACTTGAAATGGAGGATAAGACCTATGGCTGGACAGTGGAGATGCAGCTAAAGGCATTAAAAAGGAATCTGACATATACCGAAGTGCCAGTACGTTACAAAAAAAGAATTGGTATTTCTAAAGTGTCAGGTACGGTAAAAGGTAGTATATTTGCAGGCATAAAAATTCTCAGTTGGATTTTCAAATACAGTATCAAATAATATGGGACTAACAATTGCTTATTTAATCATTGCCATTTACAGTATAGCGCTGTTATTGATATTCTTTTATAGTCTGGCCCAACTGAACCTTTTAGTGAATTATTTGGGTAACAAACACCAAAACCAAAATGCTCCTAAATTTAATTTATTAGATCCTAAGGAGATTCCTTTTGTCACCATTCAGCTTCCGGTTTATAACGAAGAATATGTAATGGAGCGTTTGTTGGCAAATATTGCCAAAATAGAATACCCCAAAAGTAAATTGGAGATTCAAGTATTGGATGACTCCACCGATGACACTGTTGTAGATACTGCACAAAAAATCAAAGTATTACAAGAACAAGGATTGGATATTCAACATATTCGCCGTGAAAATCGACAAGGTTTTAAGGCAGGTGCCTTAAAAGAAGGATTATTAACCGCTACAGGTGACTTCATCGCGATATTCGATGCAGATTTCTTACCTGCCCCGGATTGGTTGAAAAAAACCGTTATCTTCTTTAAAGATGAGGAAATTGGTGTTGTGCAGACCCGTTGGGGCCATATCAACAGGGATTATTCTACATTAACAAAAATACAGGCTTTTGCATTGGATGCCCATTTTACATTGGAACAAGTAGGTAGAAACGCAAAAGGGCATTTCATTAATTTCAACGGTACTGCAGGTATTTGGCGCAAAGAGTGTATTCTCGATGCCGGTAACTGGGAAGGTGATACGTTGACCGAAGATTTGGATTTGAGCTATAGGGCTCAATTGAAAAATTGGAAATTCAAATACTTAGAGGATGTCGAAACCCCTGCTGAATTACCTGTTGTGATCAGTGCTGCACGTTCACAACAATTCCGTTGGAACAAAGGTGGTGCGGAGAACTTTAGAAAAACAGTGCAGAATGTACTTGCTGCGAAAAACATTTCATTCAAAACAAAGTTTCATGGGGTTATGCATTTATTGAACAGCTCTATGTTTTTATGTGTCTTCATTGTTTCAGTACTGAGTATCCCAACAATGTACATCAAGGAAATATATCCACAGTTCGATTGGGTCTTCAGTGTACTCAGTTTCTTTGTCCTAAGTACCATTATTCTCTTTATTTGCTATTGGTTCACATATAAGAGTATTCAGGGAAGTAGTTTTGACAATTTTGTGGACTATATCAAAATCTTCTTTACCTTTTTCTCTGTCGCCTTAGGATTTTCTTTACACAATTCCATTGCCGTATTGGAGGGACATATGGGAAAAAGAAGTGCGTTTGTGAGAACACCAAAGTTCAACTTGGATAATATTACTAATAGCTGGAAAGACAATAAATACTTGGCCAAAAAGTTGTCTCCGAACATGATCCTGGAATTCGCCCTTATGGTCTACTTCCTATTCGGTATGTACAGCGCGGTACCATTAAACGATTTTGGTCTGTTTCCATTCCACTTTATGCTATTTGCCGGTTTCGGTTTTGTTTTCTTTAAGTCACTTACAGCAAGGGCATAATCAATTCATTTGATTCTATAATATACAATAAGCGAGTCGGCTTTTTTATTGGACTTTTTTTCGGTTATTTGTAATAATCCTATTCACAAATAACAATGCTCAATCAGATGATAACATATTGGAAACTGCATAAGATTCCAATATTACTTGCTATTTTGAGCGTTGGGTTTTATTACACATTTGCTTACCATCTTGAGCGTACCGATTTCATTAAATTAATCACCCTTTTTGGAGCGTTATTTTTCCTTTGTTTTAAGCTAATTCAATTTGAGAAATGGAACTTCAAGTTTTTGTTGTTTGTCGGCATTCTATTCCGTTTGGTATTCTTGTTGATCGAACCTAACCTTTCCCAGGATTATTACCGCTTTATTTGGGACGGAGAACTGGTTATTAATTTTATTAGTCCCTATTTAAATTTACCCAATACTTTAATAGAACAACAGGATTTGGTTATCTCGAATGCACATGAACTGCACCAAGGCATGACAGAATTAAGTGCGCGACATTTCAGTAACTACCCTCCATTAAATCAATACATATTCGCTTTGGCCGCAATGCTTGGCGGTAAAAGTATTTTAGGAGCTACCATTGTGATGCGTTTGATCATCATTGTATCAGACATCGGTATTTTTTACTTCGGGCGGAAATTACTCAAGAATCTCAACCTTTCGCCACATTTGATTTTTTGGTATTTTCTAAACCCATTAATTATAATTGAACTTACCGGAAATCTCCATTTTGAAGGTGTTATGCTTTGTTTTTTCATTACATCACTGTATTTATTATCTATTAAAAAATGGATATTGGCAGCAGTTATCTTTGCACTATCTGTTTCGGTGAAATTAGTTCCCTTGCTTTTTTTACCGCTATTTATGAAACACCTTGGTTTTAGGAGAAGTGTACTCTTCTATTTTGTTTTTGGAATCACTTCACTAGCTCTTTTAGCTCCTTTTCTCTCAAGCCAATTTATTAGTAATTATACCGACACCATTGGACTTTGGTTCTCAAACTTTGAGTTCAATTCAGGATTGTATAACGCCATCAAACAAATAGCGCTATGGTTCGAAGTTAAACCATGGGAATTGATAAAAACCTATGGTAAAATAACCCCCTATATAATTATTACAATAGTATTGCTATTTACATTTCTAAGAAAAAATCAAAAATTATCAGTACTAATTTCATCGATGCTCTGGATTCTGACTACCTATTACCTACTAGCAGCAACCGTGCATCCTTGGTATATTGTATTCTTGGTTTTACTGACCATTTTCACACGATATAGGTTTTCACTGGTTTGGTCTTTGGTTGTGGTCTTAAGCTATTATGCTTATTCACAAATAAGTTTTAAAGAGCATTTAGGTCTTCTTTCGATCGAGTATATTGTTGTATATGGATTTATTATTTTCGAATTGTTCAGACTAAAGAGCCTAAAACTGCTATTTCGCAAAAATTGATGCCTATTCGGTGCTATTTCAATTTAATTTGTACATTTGGACCATAATGAGAAACGAACTACATATTTCTACAACTAATTGGGCTATAGCTCCCAATCGTTCGTTTGTACCTGCACGTCGCCGCCCGTAAGGGTGTCTACTAGTATGGGAATAGGTGAGTCCATTTCCGCAAAAATCAAAAATATCATTATTCAATCTTTTTATTAAAACAAGTAGCAATGGAAATTGTTATTGCCAACGAATCCCATTTTAAATACGCAGCGATAATTTGCGACACCATTGCCGAATCGGCCAAGGTAAGGGGTACGGGTATTGCCAAAAGAACACCTGAATACATACTTAAAAAACTCGAAAAGGGCAATGCCGTAATTGCTTTGGATGGTGATAAGTTCGTGGGCTTCTGCTATATTGAAATTTGGGGACACAATAAGTACGTCGCAAATTCAGGGCTTATCGTTCACCCTGATTATAGAGGTCAAGGAATGGCCAAGAAAATCAAAAAAGTCATTTTTGAACTTTCGCTTAAAAAATTCCCTTCAGCAAAGATTTTTGGAATTACAACTGGATTGGCCGTAATGAAAATTAATTACGGATTAGGTTACCAACCTGTAACATTTTCAGAGCTGACCGATGACCCCCAATTCTGGAAAGGTTGCCAAACCTGTAAGAATTTTGATATTCTTACCCGAACTGAACAAAAAATGTGCTTATGTACGGGCATGTTATATGATCCAGCAGCGAAACGGGAAAATATTGCGAAAGAAAAAATGAACAGTAAGGCATTTACCCGATTAAAAAGTATAAAGGAACAGTTGTTCCTTAAAAAGAAGAAAAAATAGATTTCCTTTTAGAAGGATATGAAAAATCATAGATAATGAAAAAATTAGTTTTAGCATACAGTGGAGGATTGGATACCTCTTATTGCGCGAAATATCTATCCAAGGAAAAAGGTTTTGAAGTACATGCAGTTAGTGTGAATACAGGTGGGTTTTCAGATACCGAAATTGCAATAATTAAGTCAAAGGCATTGGAATTGGGGGCAACGTCATACACCTCGATTGATGCTGTTCAAACATTCTACGATAAAGTGGTCAAGTATTTGATTTTTGGCAATGTTCTTAAAAACAACACCTACCCCCTTTCTGTAAGTGCCGAACGTATTGTACAGGCTATTGAAATCGTTAATCATGCAAAAAAGGTAGGTGCGGAATATATTGCACATGGTAGCACTGGAGCTGGTAATGACCAGGTTCGATTCGATATGATTTTTCAAATCATAGCTCCAGAAATAAAAATAATAACACCAATTCGGGACAATAAACTTTCTAGGGAAGTTGAAATTGAATACTTAAAGGAAAATGGGGTTGATTACCCTTGGGAAAAGGCAAAATACTCGATAAACAAAGGACTTTGGGGGACATCGGTTGGAGGAGAAGAGACGCTCACATCGAATTTACCTTTGCCGGATAATGCCTATCCAAGCCAATTACAAGAGAAAAAACCAACAGAGGTTACCTTGACTTTCGAAAAGGGCGAACTGGTGGCTGTTGATGGCAAAAAAGACACTCCCATAGCCAATATTGAAAAACTGGATGCTATGGCCTCTAAATATGCCATTGGCAGGGATATTCATGTGGGCGATACCATCATTGGAATCAAAGGAAGGGTAGGTTTTGAGGCCGCTGCTTCATTGATTATCATAAAGGCCCACCATTTATTAGAGAAACATACCTTAAGTAAATGGCAACAATATCAAAAAGAGCAACAAGGTAATTTCTACGGAATGTTATTGCATGAAGGCAACTATTTGGATGAGGTAATGCGAAATATCGAAGCATTCCTGACCGACACACAAAAGAACGTTTCAGGCGATGTCCACCTTGCTTTGTATCCTTTCCAATTTAGATTGAATGGAATCTCCTCAAAACATGACTTGATGAATGCATCCTTTGGAAGTTATGGCGAAATGCACAAGGGCTGGACAGCTGATGACGCTAAAGGCTTTATTAAAATCCTATCGAACTCAGGAAAAATTTATAATCACGTAAATCACAATCATGATTAAGGCAGGCATTATAGGAGGTTCTGGATATACGGGTGGCGAATTGATCCGAATTCTATTGTATCACCCCAAAACGGAAGTTGATTTTGTTTACAGCACCACCAGGGCTGGAAAAAAGGTGTCAACCGCACATCAAGATTTGTTAGGGTTGACCCAGATGAAATTCACGAGCGATGTAAATTTAAATGTAGATGTTGTCTTTCTCTGTTTGGGACATGGCAATTCAACCAAATTCCTGAATGAACACCAATTCTCTGAGAACACTAAAATCATTGATCTAAGTAATGACTTTAGATTAAATGATGATTCAGTACATGATGGAAAGGAATTCGTTTACGGTCTCCCTGAATTGAATAAATCGAGTATTATAAATGCTAAGCATATTGCTAATCCTGGTTGCTTTGCAACGGCAATCCAATTGGCATTATTACCCTTGGCAAAGGCTCAAGTATTAAACAGGCAAGTTCATGTGAATGCAGTAACTGGGAGTACTGGAGCAGGTGTTAGTCTGTCTGGAACAACACATTTTAGTTGGCGAAACAACAATGTGTCTTGGTATAAGCCTTTTACCCATCAACATTTGGGTGAAATCAATGAAAGCCTAAAAGGGCTCCAAGATAATCTAAGCGAAATCATGTTTTTACCCAATAGGGGAAACTTTGCTAGAGGTATTTTAGCTACTGCTTACACCCATTTTGACGGAACG
>JBATIW010000503.1:0-10275 GCA_049668005.1 Maribacter sp. | reverse complement strand
AAATGCCAATGACAGTGTCATTATTTTCGGGAATTCTTGAACAGTTACTGGCTAATATTAAACCAACAATTGCAATGAATGAAAAGAACTTTTTCATTTGTAGGTTATTTTGATTCGGGGTTTGTAGTTTTAGAACGCCGTTGCCTAAGTTGGTATTGTTAAAATTCGATGTACGGTTCATTATTTCAATAATCTTCGTTGAAACGCTCTTTTTTTTAACAAACCCTGCGTTTTGCTGGCAGTTCAAAACATTTTCAAAAAAAGGATTAAACTGATTTTTGTCATCTTTTTTCTGTAGGGATTCAGTATTTTTGCAGGGTAAAAAATTACAATTTAAAACTATAGACATATGAAAGTTACCGTAGTAGGGGCAGGAGCTGTTGGCGCTAGTTGCGCAGAGTATATTGCCATCAAGAATTTCGCATCTGAAGTAGTGGTTTTGGATATTAAGGAAGGCTATGCCGAGGGCAAAGCCATGGACTTGATGCAAACAGCTTCCTTGAACGGATTTGATACCAAAATAACAGGAACAACTAATGATTACTCCAAAACAGCTGGTAGTCATATAGCTGTAATAACTTCTGGGATTCCTAGAAAACCAGGAATGACCCGTGAAGAACTGATTGGTATTAATGCAGGTATTGTAAAAACGGTGGCTACTAGCTTAATTCAACATTCTCCAAATGTGATACTTATCGTAGTTAGTAATCCTATGGATACAATGACCTATTTAGTCCATAAATCCACAGGATTGCCTAAAAATAAGATTATTGGTATGGGCGGTGCTTTGGATAGCGCACGATTCAAGTATCGTTTGGCCGAGGCATTGGAATCCCCAATTTCTGATATAGATGGTATGGTTATAGGAGGTCATAGTGATACGGGGATGGTACCGTTGGCATCCCATGCAACCCGAAATAGTATCAACATTTCAGAATTTATTTCTGAAGACCGTTTGCAACAGGTGGTAGAGGACACAAAAGTTGGAGGTGCTACATTGACTAAATTATTAGGAACTAGTGCATGGTATGCACCGGGTGCGGCAGTATCGTCTTTGGTTCAATCAATTGCCTGTGACCAAAAGAAAATGTTCCCTTGCTCAACATTATTGGAGGGTGAATATGGACTTAAGGATATCTGTATTGGGGTACCGGTAATCTTGGGTAAAAACGGTATCGAGAAAATTGTGGATATTCCGCTTTCAGATGCTGAAAAAACCAAAATGAAAGAGAGTGCGGAAGGTGTAACCAAAACCAATGGACTACTTGACGTTTAGTTAAAAGCTTGAATAAATATAATAAAAGGCATCCTGAATATAATTTCAGGGTGCTTTTGTTTTTTAGATTAACTCATAAATATATTGCCAATTCTTAGGGTAAATCATATATTTGCAGGCTGTTGAGAAAAGCACATTTAAAATATACATAACCAATGCAAAATAAAGGACTTATAAAGCTTTTTGCCTTCTTATTCGGGCTCGTTAGTATCTATCAATTATCATATACGTTTATAGCCAGTAAGATTGAAAAAGATGCTGAAGTTTATGCTTCCAATCAAATTACTGAAGCTGAGGACAACTATGTTTCCAAAAGGGAAGCACTGGAAGTCAGATATTTAGATTCAATCGGTGGTAATCCTATTTTAGGTTATACCAGTTATGATGATGCTAAGAAGAAAGAATTGAATAAGGGTCTTGACCTTAAAGGGGGAATCAATGTAACCCTTCAAATTTCTGTAAAGGATATATTAAAGGGTCTTGCCAATAATTCTAAAAGCCCAATCTTCAATAAAGCTTTGGCAGACGCTGATGATGCATCCAAGAATAGTGATGATACTTATGTTGATCTTTTCTTTGATGCTTTTGATAACATAAAAGGAGATTCAAAATTGGCATCTCCGGAAGTTTTTGCTAACAAGGGTCTTAGCGATGAGGTTAATTTTCAGATGACCGATGATGAGGTGAAACCGATTATCCGTAGAAAAATTGATGAATCTATAGTTTCCGCTTTCGAAGTATTGCGTGAACGTATTGATGGCTTTGGTGTTACACAACCCAACATTCAGCGTGAAGGAAACTCGGGTCGGATCTTGGTTGAATTACCAGGGGCAAGGGATATAGCAAGAGCCCAAGAATTATTATCCAGTACTGCACAATTGGAATTTTGGGAAACCTACGAACAGAACAATCCAAGCTTTGGAAACTTTATTGTTGCTGCCAATGATAGACTAAAGTCAATTGTAAAGACTGATGTTGCTGAGGAGCCTGTCAAAGAAGAATCAGAGTTGGATTCTTTATTGTCGGATGTCACAGATTCTCTGGATATTGCCAGTCAGGTAAATCCTTTGTTTGACTTATTATTACCCGCAAATCCAGGAACAAATGCCATGTTTAGGACGGCAATTAAAGATACTGCAAAAGTTGGGTCGTATTTAAGGATGCCGGAGATACAAAGATTATTGCCGGCTGATATTCAGTTTACGAAATTTTTGTGGGAACGTCCTTCAGGGGATAATGTTGAGGTACTTAATTTATATGCGTTAAAATCGAACAGAAGTGGTTCACCAAGAATAAGTGGCGATGTCGTAAGTGATGCGAGAGATACCTACGATCAATTCAGCAAACCCGCTGTTAGTATGAGCATGAACTCACGAGGGGCTAAAGAATGGCAGAAATTAACGAGCGATGCAAATATTAATAATACGGGGATTGCTGTTGTTTTGGATAATAAAGTATATACCGCACCTGGTTGTTCTGTTGTTGGTGGTATCTCTGGTGGTGGAACTGAAATTACAGGTTCGTTTACTGTAGATGAAACGAAGGATATAGCCAATGTATTGAGAGCAGGTAAATTACCGGCAAAAGCAGAAATCATTCAATCAAATGTTGTAGGACCTTCTTTAGGTCAAGAAGCTATTGATAGTGGTTTTATGTCGTTCTTGATAGCAATGGCCATAGTATTAATATGGATGGTATTCTATTACGGTAAGGCGGGAATCTTCGCGGATATCGCTTTAATGTTGAACATACTGTTGATTTTTGGTGTACTTACTAGTTTGAGTGCAGTATTAACATTGCCAGGTATAGCTGGTATTGTTTTAACCATTGGTATGTCAGTTGATGCGAACGTACTTATTTTTGAACGTATCAAAGAAGAATTAGCAAAAGGTAAAGGAAAATCCCAAGCTGTTTCAGATGGTTTTGGCAATGCACTTTCATCGATTTTGGATGCGAATATTACCACTGGCTTAACGGCTTTGATATTGTTCTTATTCGGTACAGGTCCGATTAAAGGATTTGCAACCACCTTATTAATTGGTATTCTTACTTCTTTATTCACTGCAATATTCATCACAAGACTATTGGTTGATTGGTACTTGAGTGGTAAAGGAAGAACTTTGGATTTCTCAACTGCGCTTACTAAGAACCTTTTCACGAACATGAGCATCAATTTCTTGAGTAAAAGAAAGATTGCTTATGTTATTTCATTTATTCTGGTTGGTATTGGACTGTTCTCCCTGTTCTTTGGACCCGGATTACAGCAAGGTGTCGATTTTGTTGGAGGACGTTCATATCAGGTACGTTTTGAAAAAGAGGTAAGCCCTTCTGAAATCGCATCGGAATTGAATACCGTTTTTGGTAGTGGGACCAACGTTAAAACATATGGTGAAGCGAATCAAATTAAAATTACAACGCCTTACAAAGTAGATGTTGAAGGTGTTGAAGTTGACAATGAGATTCAGGATAAACTATTCACATCGCTTCAAAAGTATTTGCCTGATGGAACTACACAGGCGCAATTTATAGTAGGTAGTGATGAAAAGGCGATAGGAATAATGCAGTCGGTCAAAGTTGGTCCAACGATTGCAGATGATATCAAGAAGAATGCATTCTTGGCCATAATTGGTTCTTTAGCTGTGGTCTTTCTATACATTCTATTGCGTTTTAGAAAATGGCAATTTTCATTGGGGGCGGTTGTGGCCGTATTCCATGATGTGCTCATTGTTTTGGGTATTTTCTCTATTTTGGGAAAAATAATGCCTTTCAATATGGAAATTGACCAAGCATTTATAGCGGCTATTTTGACCGTAATTGGGTACTCCTTAAATGATACTGTGGTGGTATTTGACCGTATACGGGAAATTATAGGCGAAAGAGGCTGGAAAGGCGGTGAGAATATTAACTCGGCTGTGAATAGTACTTTGGGACGTACCTTGAATACATCGCTTACTACCTTAGTGGTATTATTATCGATATTTATTTTTGGAGGCGAATCTTTGAGAGGATTTATGTTTGCAATGATAGTTGGGGTAGTTGTGGGTACTTATTCTTCGGTGTTTATTGCAACTCCAATAATGTTCGATACGTTGAAGAAAAAGATTTTGGCAGGTAAAGTAGCCTAAGAAACATTAGACTAACTCAATATAAAAGGCCGCTCTAGAGCGGCCTTTTTAAATTTAGGCTGTTTTAGAAATCAAAAAGCCACTTTTTAGCATCACTTTCATTTTCAAACATTTTGGCTTCATAACCCCAATTTTGCATTAGGGTTTCAAAAATTGATAAGTTAGCAAATGCGATTTTATTCGGGGCAACTCCAGCTATAATAAAATTTGGTTGCCATCCAATTATGTCTAACGATTCAGTAATGTTGAATGCCGAAACAGCGGGTAACCTTCCGATTACCTTGGATACTACGATTATGCGGTTTTTGTGCGCCTTTCGTGCAATGTTCGCAACTTGTTTCCATGCTCCGATACCTTCTTCGAGTTCCTTTCCCTGTGTTCGTTTTCCTGAGAATTCAATGCGTAAGTAATCCTCAAAAACTTGATTTTTTAACTGTATTGACATTTTATATGTGTTTGTTTGGAGGAACTTTAACAAAAGTAATATCGAAATTGATTTTATGAAAATAAATGAAAATAAAACAGCATAAATAAAGCAAGTAATTTTCACCCATTAGGTTTGTTGTATTTCACCTGAAGAACCTTCTTTATCCATATTTAACCTGAATCTGTACTGAGGCCGCAAACCTGATTCCTCCCTGTGCGAAACAAAGATTATGGCCGTGTTGCTTTCTTCAGCCATTTTATTTACCAATGCAACCAATAATGCCGCTGATTCATCGTCAAGACCAGCTGTAGGCTCATCCAAAATCAATAATAAAGGATGCTTGATCATCGCTCTTGTTGTCATGACCAAGCGTTTTTGACCCATGGTCAAGTCATGATAAAGCGTGTCTTTTAGATGCCACATATTAATAAGCTGTAACCATTCTTTGGCTAAACGTAACTGAGCCTCGGTAGGTTTAACATATAAACCAACGGAATCTAAAATGCCTGAAATCATCATGTGTTCCACAGAGTGATATCCAGTGAATTTGTCGGTCATTGAAGGTGTAAAATAACCTATGTTCTTTTTAATATCCCATACACTCTCACCACTTCCCTTTTTATGTCCAAAAAGATATAATTCCTGACCATACCCTTTTGGGTTTTCTCCGGTGATCATTGACAAGATCGTTGTCTTGCCACTTCCATTTTTACCGCTGAGTTCCCAGAACTTCCCTAGGCCAATTTTCCAGGTAATGTTTTTCAATATGGGTCTATCCCCATAGCTTACATTTACCTTTTTAAGTGCTATTAATGTATCCCCATCAAAACGAATATGTTTCAGGGGATCAGGTATTTTTCCAATAAATTGTTCTTTTTGGTCATCTGAAAATTTATGCTTGGGATGTGGAAGAAAAACAAGGTCTTTTCCCTGTAGATAAATAGATTTAGTGATAAAAGGGAGTAGATCTTCTTTTCTACTTATAATTTGTATGATATGAACATCAACTGCAATGGTTTTTAGAAGCTCTTTAAATTCGATCTGGAATTCCTTATCTAAATTATCGAAGGGATTGTCCAGTATAAGGTAATCGGGTTTTGATTTAAGTAGATGTTTAAGAAGAATCCTTTTTTGCTCTCCACTTGACATGGATTGCAAGCTCTGATTTGTGCTGCCCGTTATTCCGCTATCACCGTGCCGGCTTTCTTCATAAATCAATTTTATCAAAGTTAGTTGGGAAAAGAGGGCGCCTTTTAAGCCTTCCAAGGACTCAAAAACTTGAGGTAATTGGGAATTCAATACATCTTCAACAAAAGCGCTTTTGTCAGAAGTGTTGTCTATGAAAACAGCCCAATGTTTTTTGTTAGGAGTACTATTTTCAGTTGAAAATGATTTCGTTTGGTTATCCTTTTGCGTTTCCATTTTTATTATTGAACCTGAAAATATAGCTTATTGCGAAATAACCCTAAAAATATCAACTGGATTGTTCTTATAGGTTATTGTTTTGTCCAATGACATGCCGTTTTTAATAGCCACATTTTGAGAGGCTTTATTATCTATGTGAATAATTGAAATCAGTGATTGTGCCAGTTGATGTTCAAAAGCAAAAGATTTACATTTTATAGCGGCTTCGGTAGCATAACCCAGATCTCTGAAAATAGGTAGCAATGAATAGCCTATTTCCAATTCTTGAATAGTATCAACGGTCTGCTTCAATAACCCGCACTGACCAATGAAAGCTCCGGTTTTTTTATCAATCAAAGCACACATGCCACCTAGATTGTTTTTATAGCGAAAAAATGTTTTATCAAACCACAGTTGGCAAGCGGCTTTAGGTGATAAATATTCTTCGGACCAAAATGCCATGCTTGAAGGATCTTCATGAAATGCTAACCAGCGCTCAAAATCTGATGGCTTTACTTTTCGAAAATAAAGCCTTTCAGATTCCTCACCTGTCAAGAGGTAATCCATTTACTTATAGTATGGTGAATTCGACTTTGTCGCCTACTTCCAAAAGCCACTTTTCTGAGAGACCTGCGTTTATTTCCAAAGCATATTTCACCGGAACCTGTGAAGGCAACAGCTTTTCATCAAAAGGTTTGGTATTTTCTTGGAAGCTTGCAATTTTTAGGTTTTCATCCAAAAAAATGATATCCAAGCCAAATTCTGTATTTTTCATATGAAAAAAATGCTGTCGAATATCAGGAAAAATAAATAACATGCCTTGATTTTCAGCCATGATTTTACGGTACATTAAACCGGTCTCGGTTTCATAATCCGTTTCAGCAATTTCAATATCCAGACGAACCAATACAGAATCTGTTTGAGCCTTTAAAATGGTTAATATACCTTCTTTGGTAAAAGTTATGGTTTCGGTTTTGACTACTCTTTTTGCATCCTCTTTACAGGAAAGAAATATCAGAAACGAACTAACAAATAAACTGAGAATAAGTTTGTGGGATTTTCCCATAAGAGACGATTTAGTATTCTAAAAAACTATCATGACTATAGACTACTAGGCTTAGGTCTGAACATAAAATATAAACCTATCAGTATGAACGGAATACTCAACCATTGTCCAGTAGATAAGAGCCCTAAAGATTCCTCGAAACCACCCTGACTTTTCTTGACATACTCTACAAAGAAACGAACAGTCCAAAGTAACACCAGGAATAACCCAAAAAGATATCCCAATTTGTCTTTTTTATCGGTTTTCCAGTATAAATAATATAAAAGTAAAAAGACAAAAATATAACATACACCCTCGTATAGTTGTGCTGGGTGTCTATATGGAATTTGGGCTAAGTAGTCGGAAAATTGTGCATTATTCTCAATGGCATCATAGGCGGCATTCACGGTTTTTTCTTTGGTAATACCCATTGCTTTTGAAGGGTGCATATCATCGGAATCCCGAATGAACTTCGTGGCAAAGATGAAAGACCCATCGGTAACTTTCCCATTGATTTCAGAATTGAAAAAATTACCCAATCGTACACAAAATGCACCGATTGCAACAGGTATTACTACACGGTCCAAGACCCACAACAATTTAAACTCAGGAAACTTCCGTGTGTAAAGATACATGCCGATAATAACCCCAATGGCGGCTCCATGACTTGCCAAACCTGTAAATCCGGTAAACTCATAGCCATTGATGATTCCTAAAAGGGTGCTATCTGCACTTTCACGAATTGGTAAAAGAATTTCGGCTATATGGTTTTTGTAGTAAGGCCAATCATAAAAGATAACATGACCCAGTCTTGCTCCCAACATGGTCGCCAAAACGGAATAAATGAAAAGTGAATCAAGTTGTTCTACAGACTTCTTTTCCTTGCTGAAAATTCGCTTCATGATGAACCAACCAAGGGCGAAGGCGACAATCCACAATAAGTTATAATATTTTATTTGCAGGAAACCTATCTTGAACAATGTTTCATTCGGATTCCAAATAAAGCCTAAAAAGTGCATATGTAAAATTTGAAAGGCTAAGATAAGTATTTAGAATAAAGTTCTGAGTATTGAGAAGTTAGTATTTGCGAATTCCTAACTGTAGAATTTACAAAGCATTAGGGAACTGGGTCGTAACCCTTGCCGCCCCACGGATGGCAACTGAAAATACGTTTAATAGCAAGCCATCCTCCTTTAAAAATACCGTGTTTTTGTAAGGCTTCCAAGGTGTATTGGGAACAGGTAGGGGAGTATCGACAGCTTGCAGGTGTATAGGGTGAAATAGCATATTGATAAAATTTCACCAATAGAACAAAAGGTGCAATAAGTATTTTCTTCAAATTGATTCTCTTTTCCATACGAATGAAATCCTTTCTAAGGGGAAGTGGAACTAAGAAACGCTAAAAGTGGTACCTTCCTTTCCGTCTTTCAATTGAATACCCATAGCAAATAATTGATCACGAATTTTATCAGAAGTAGCGAAATCCTTATTAATTCGAGCTTTATATCTTAACTGAATCAATAATTCAACCACACCTTGAAGTTTGTCCGAATCTTGACCACTTTCACCCTTATGTTCCAATCCCAAGACTTCAAATACAAAGTCTTTTATGGTTTGTTGAAGTAATTCCTTGTCAGATATGGTTATGCTTTCCTTATTTTCTTTAATGAGATTAATGTGCTTTACAGCTTCAAACAAATGGGCAATTAGAATGGGAGTGTTAAAATCATCGTTCATAGCGTCATAACATTTCTGCCGCCATTCGGTAATATTGAAATCTGATTTTTTACCAATTTCCAAATCTTGTAAATTATCAATGGCATCCATTAATCTATGATACCCTTTTTCCGAGGCTAAGAGCGCTTCATTGCTTAAGTCCAATATACTGGTATAGTGGGCCTGCATCATAAAAAATCGGACTACCGAAGGTGTAAATGGTTTGCTCAAAATGGTATTTTCACCTGAAAAAATCTCACCGGGTAGAATATTGTTTCCAGTGGACTTGGCCATTTTCTTGCCATTCATCGTCAACATATTTGCATGGAGCCAATAATTTACCGGAGAATGACCATTGCTTGCCTCGGCCTGGGCAATTTCACATTCATGATGTGGAAATTTAAGGTCCATTCCTCCCCCATGAATATCAAAGGTCTCGCCAAGATACTTGGTGCTCATCGCTGTACATTCCAAATGCCAACCAGGAAAGCCATCGCCCCAAGGCGAAGGCCAACGCATGATATGTTGCGGCTCGGCATTTTTCCATAGCGCAAAATCCTGTGGACTTCTCTTATCACTTTGAGCGGTCAGTTCCCGGGTATTGGAAATCATATCCTCCAACTTTCTTCCACTCAATTTTCCATATTCAAAACGCTCATTGAATTTTTTTACGTCAAAATAGACAGAGCCATTAACCTCATAGGCATACCCTTTATCGAGGATATCCTTTATAATTTCCAATTGCTCTATAATGTGGCCAGTAGCGGTTGGTTCTATACTTGGTGGCAAGAAATTGAATTGTTCCAATATTTTATGAAAGTCGACCGTATACCGTTGAACGACCTCCATAGGTTCTATTTTCTCTAACCTCGCTTTTTTTGCAATTTTATCTTCACCTTCATCAGCATCATCTACCAGGTGCCCTGCATCTGTAATATTTCGTACATAACGTACTTTGTAACCCAAATGCCTTAAATACCTGAAAATCATATCAAAGGACATGAATGTCCTACAATTGCCCAAATGCACATTGCTATAGACCGTTGGCCCACAAACATACATACCGACGTGGCCCTCGTCAATGGGCTTAAAATCTTCTTTAGTACCAGAAAGTGAATTGGTGATTTTTAGCGTTTGTTCTTTGTACAATTGCATTTTAGGCTAAAACGGTTAAAATTTTGTATCCAGATTTATATACTCCAAAAATTCCCTGCGAACAGTTTCGTCCTTGAATTTACCACCGTACTCGGCAGTAACCGTACTACTTTCTATGTCCCTTATT
>JBATIW010000502.1:0-10956 GCA_049668005.1 Maribacter sp. | reverse complement strand
CAATTGCTGTTGCGTAATTAAGGACTCAAAGGAAATTGAATTTAATTTATCTAAAATTTTGGATTGAAGTTTGGAATTACCTTGTCTGGCCAAAGCAATACTGGCTTCTATTATTTTTTCCGGTTCTTTTTCTGCAAATAGTTTATTTGCCCATTGGTCTACAGATTGATGTTCCAATGCTATGCGAGCAGCATATCTTACGAACCGATCTTCATGGTCAAGGTTTTGCCAAGCTAATGGAATTGCCTCCTCGGCTTGTTCTAAATGATATTTTTCCAAACTTTGTCTCAACCTACGCAAAGCGTTAGTTTTGCTATCAACAACATCCTGGACTCTCTGGGAATCGGGCCCTACATATCTAAGCCTAAATAAATGGGAATTAATTCTACGACCACCGGTTGCAAAATAAAGATTGCCATCGGGGCCAGCGATCATATCGGTCAAGGGTAGGGGGGTGCCAGATAGAAATTCTGTTCTTTCTGCGGAGTAACTACTGCCTTTAGGTTTTAGGTCTGCAAAATAGATGGTGCCAAAACTCCAATCCATAATAAACAAGCCATTATTAAATTTGGGCGCAAAATTCAATGTAGCCCCAGAAAGTACTGCAGTTGGTGATCCCTGCTCCAGATTATGAACTGCTGGAAGCGCATCACCATAGTATTCTGGCCATTTCCCCGAACCTGTGCGCCAACCGTACTCACTTCCACTGGTTACATGACAAATTCGGGTTGGGCGATACCACGGCATTCCTATATCCCATTCCATATCGGCATCATAGGCAAATAATTCGCCATCTTGATTAAAGGCCATATCAAACGGATTTCGATATCCAGCCGAAATAAGCTCCCAATGGGTTCCTTCTTGGTTGAATTTGGCAATCCAACCTCCAGGTGCTTTGATATCATTGGCATGACCCCGAGCATCTAAATATGGTGTAAATAAATTGTCTTCTTGCCAATTTGTAGGGAGTCTACTATTTTTATGGAGCGATTTTGGGATCAAGGTATGATTACCGGCTATAAAATATATTTCTTTTCCATCCGGTGCAAGAACCAAGCTATGGGGACCATGTTCACCAGCACCGCTTAGCTTTAATAGCATTTCAACCTTATCAAGTTCTCCATCATTATCGGTGTCGGTAAGGCGATATACCCCACTACCGTTTTCTTCTTCATCAGGTATATCATCTTTCCAAGGTTTGTTGACTGATACATAAAGACTATTGAATGCCCATAGTAAGCCATGAGCTTCCCCAATTTCAAGATCAAGAGGGCGAACATCCTTGTTATTTAATGTAGAACCAATAGCAGGTACATTGAAGAGGTATATTTTACCATACTGATCACAGGCATATATGTCATTGTCAGGACCTGCGGCCAATGCAACCCAAGAACCTTGGTCATGTTTACTTGGCTGGTACAATTCTTCCAGTTCAAAATTCTCAGGAAGGTTGAATTCAATTGGTTTTTCAGCTTCGCCTTTTGATTTTTCTGTATGGCACGCAAAAAACACAAACGCTAGAAGGATGGTGATGGTTTTGATTATTCGCATTGTTTTGGTGGTGTTTTTTTATAAGATAAGCAAATGAAGAACTTACTTATTAAGGAGTGAAATGAAGTATCAACAAAGTTATTGGCTATAGGTTTTAACATGGTGTATTTATGTATCTTTAAATATAAATATTTTAAAATGGATAGAAGGAAGTTTATTAATGGTGCTGCAGCCTTAAGTATAGGTTCAGTGGTCATGGGAAATACGCTGAAAGATAATTCGGAGTTGTTTGACAATTCCTCAAAACCTCTGAAAAAGATAAAGCATAACCCTATAGGTGTTTCTTCCTATTCTTTTTGGCAGTTCGAAGGACCAAAAGAAGAGGTACCGATGGAGTTTTGTATTGATAAGGCTGCTGCTATGGGGTTTGATGGTATTGAGCTTTTGTTGGTGCAAATGAGCTCAGAAGAGAATGGGTATCTACAAAAATTAAAGAAAAGAGCATTTCATGCAGGTCTTGATTTAATGGGCTTTTCAACACATCAAGGATATTTGAATCCTGATAAGAACTATCGGGATGAAAATATTGCAAAGACCATACACCAAATTGAACTTGCTTATAAGTTAGGTATTCCAACGATGCGTTTGAATACGGGACGCTGGGGTACATCAGAATCGTTTGATTCTTTAATGGCCAATAAAGGCATAGAGCCTACGATAGAGGGCTATACCGATGAAGATGGATATGGTTGGGTCATTGATTCAATAGAGAAATGCCTGCCAATTGCAGAAAAATGTGGTGTTGTATTAGGGTTGGAGAACCATTGGGGGCTTGGACGCACAGCAAAAGGTGTAAAACGTATTGTTGATACTATAGATAATCCATGGTTACAAGTTACTTTGGACACTGGTAATTTTCTTGAGAATAGGGAAGAACAAATGAAATTGTTGGCTCCCCAAACATTTTTAGTGCAGGCAAAAACCTATTATGGCGGTGGAAAATGGTATACGTTGGATATTGACTATCCTAAGATTGGTGAGATGATGAGAGCGAATAATTATCGAGGATATATCTCTCTAGAATTTGAGGGCAAGGAAGATCCCGACATTGCGGTACCCAAAAGCTTGGAAGTTTTGAGGAATGCCTTTTATTATGAGCTTGAATAAAAATAGGTAGCGTTCTCTTATTTGATCTGTTTTAAACCTTCATAAACAGCAATACTGACTGCATTGGCTAAATTCAAACTCCTGATGTGAGGACTAAATAAGGGGATTTTGTAGAGTTCTTCCCTATTGGCAGCAATGATTTCTTTAGGTAGACCAACGGATTCCTTCCCGAAAACCAAAAACATATCATCTTTGTAGTCTATGGACCAATGGTTTTTTTCACCATGGCTCGAAAAATATACTAGATTTTTATCTTTATGTTTTGAGTAAAAATCGTCCAGGCTTTCATAGATGAACAGTGAAATATGGGGCCAATAATCCAAACCGGCACGTTTTAACCGCTTATCAGTAAGCTCAAAACCAAAAGGTTTGACCAAATGCAAATTAGATCCGGATGCCAACGCAATTCGACCAATGTTCCCTGTATTATTAGGTATTTCGGGCTCAATAAGGACAATATTAAGGGGCATTATTTTTTAATTGAATTAAGATATAACTGCTCAACTTTTTCTCTTGCCCATGGGGTTCTGCGCAAAAAGGTAAGACTTGATTTTACAGAGGGATTACTTTTGAAGCAATTAATATTGACTTTAGAAGCCAATTCATCCCAAGTATAAATTGCTAGCAGATGATTTAAAATATCTAATAGCTTAATTCCATGTAATGGATTATTGGGTTGGTCTTTGTTCATATATTGGAAGATTCTCTAGCAAATTACGACTTGTAACACGCTTTTTTCTTGTTTGGTAAAAGTACAAAACGAAAAACTCCGGTAATCAGCCGGAGTTTATTCATCAATCAAAAAACGAACAGTCATGATAAACTGTTGTTGACAATAAAATTACAATATATATGCCAAATTTCCAATTTAAGGAGAATTTAACATTATGATAGTGCAACTGACCTACCCTAAATAGGTCTTCAAAATTTTACTTCTTGAAGTGTGTTTTAAACGTCGGATCGCTTTTTCCTTAATCTGACGAACTCTTTCCCTTGTTAGGTCGAAAGTCTCACCAATTTCCTCTAATGTCATTGAATGTTGACCTGCTAAGCCAAAATACAAACGAATAACGTCTGCTTCCCTTGGTGTCAAGGTTTCCAGGGCTCTTTCGATTTCTGTACGTAATGACTCATGTAACAATTCCCTGTCAGGATTAGGGGATTCCCCACTACGAAGTACATCGTAAAGGTTGGAATCCTCTCCAGCGATCAACGGAGCATCCATGGATACGTGTCGACCAGAGTTTTTCAAGGATTGTTTTACGTCCTCTACGGTCATATCCAATTCTTTTGCGATTTCCTCGGCAGACGGCATTCTTTCATGCGCTTGCTCCAAAAAGGCAAAGGTTTTGTTTATTTTGTTAATTGATCCAATTTTGTTCAATGGTAAACGAACAATACGTGATTGTTCTGCCAATGCTTGTAAAATAGATTGACGAATCCACCATACGGCATAGGAGATAAATTTAAATCCACGGGTTTCGTCAAAACGTTGTGCCGCTTTGATCAATCCTAAGTTTCCTTCGTTGATCAAATCGGGTAGAGTAAGGCCTTGGTTTTGGTACTGTTTGGCGACCGATACCACGAATCGAAGATTGGCTTTTGTAAGTTTTTCAAGAGCGAGCTGGTCGCCTGCCTTGATGCGTTGTGCCAATTCTACTTCTTCATCTGCAGTAATCAAGTCTACTTTGCCAATTTCTTGCAAGTACTTGTCCAAAGATGCGGTTTCCCTATTGGTAACCTGTTTTGTAATCTTAAGCTGTCTCATCTACTGTGTTTAAGTTCAATTTGCATAGACTGCATATATTTATACGTAAAAAAGACAGGAATGTTACAATCTGGAAGGATTATTTGGGTTTTAGACAAAAAAAAGCCCTGACGGTTAGGTCAGGGCTATATGTTCAATGCCTTTGGGATTAATCCCTTCTTGGCTTACGGTCTCTGTTATCCCTACCACGACGATCATCCCTTCCGCGGCTATTATCCCTTGGTGGTCTTTCAACAAAACCTTCTGGTTTTGGTAAAATTGCCTTACGGGATACTTTTTCCTTACGGGTTCTTGGATCGGTTCCAAAATATTTCACATCGAAAACATCACCCATGTTAACAACATCGCTTACATTTTCAGTACGTTCCCATGCCAGTTCAGATACGTGAAGTAATACTTCATTACCTGGAGCATCCATATATTCAACAACGGCACCAAAATCCAACATTTTGATGACCTTCACTTCATATACACTACCCACTGTTGGCTTAAATAGAATAGAATCAATTTTCGCTAGAACAGCATCGATACCATCTTGGTCAGTTCCTAAGATTTCAACAAGTCCTTCTTCGGTAACAGGATCTTCGTTAATTACGATAGTCGTACCTGTTTCTTTCTGAAGTTCTTGAATCACTTTTCCACCAGGACCAATAAGGGCGCCAATGAATTCGTTAGGAATCGTACGCGTCACCATTTTCGGAGAATGTGGCTTCACATCTGCATTTGGTGCAGCGATTGTATCTGTCAGTTTAGTTAGAATGTGCAAACGACCTTCTCTAGCCTGCTTTAATGCATTGACCAGAATTTCGTAAGACAATCCTTTAACTTTAATATCCATTTGGCAAGCCGTAATTCCGTCTGCGGTACCCGTCACTTTAAAGTCCATGTCACCTAAGTGATCTTCATCTCCTAAGATATCTGAAAGTACAGCATATTTTCCAGAGTCAGCATCAGAGATTAATCCCATAGCGATACCGGAAACTGGTTTGATCATCTGAACCCCAGCATCCATCAACGCCATTGTACCACTACAAACCGTTGCCATGGAAGAGGAACCGTTAGATTCCAATACTTCAGAAACGATACGAACAGTGTATGGGCAATCTTCAGGAATCATTCCTTTTAAGGCACGTTGTGCCAAGTTACCGTGACCAACTTCCCTACGGGATGTTCCACGAATAGGTCGTGCTTCCCCAGTACAAAAAGGAGGGAAGTTATAATGTAAATAGAAATTCTCTTCCCCTTCATGGGATGGCATATCTATTTTATTTGCATCTCTAGACGTTCCTAATGTTACGGTTGCCAAGGCTTGGGTTTCCCCACGGGTAAAGATTGCCGAGCCGTGTGTAGAAGGCAAATAGTCAATTTCACACCAAATTGGGCGAATCTCATCGGTCTTACGACCGTCCAAACGTAAACCATCATTTAAGGTCAGGTCACGAATCGCTGCTTTTTCAGCTTTGCGATAATACTTGGATACCAAATCGCCAAAATCTTCTAATTCTTCTTCAGAAAAAGTAGCCTTTATTTCTTCTTTGATTTCCGAAAATGCAGCACTTCGCTCATGCTTTGCAGAACCAGCCTTTGCGATTGCATATACTTTATCATATGCCATATCGTGAACCTTTTTTGCAAGATCTTCATCTTCTCGCTCTTCTGGGTACTCACGTACTTCTTTCTTGCCAAAGGCTTCAGCTAAGCGCATTTGAGCTGCACATTGAAGCTTAATGGCCTCATGTGCAAATTTGATAGCATCTGCCATTTCTTCTTCTGAAATCTCATCCATCTCACCTTCAACCATCATAACGGAGTCTGCTGATGCACCGATCATCATATCAATGTCTGATTCTAGTAACTGCGCTCTTGTTGGGTTGATAACAAACTCACCATTAACGCGACCAACTCTAGCCTCGGAAATAGCACATTCGAATGGAAAATCGGACAACTGAATTGCTGCCGATGCGGCCAATCCGGCCATAGCATCCGGCATCACATTTTCGTCATGCGACATCAATTGAATCATTACTTGGGTTTCCGAATGGTAATCTTTTGGAAAAAGAGGGCGTAAAACACGATCCACCAAACGCATGGTCAATACTTCGCCATCACTTGGTCTTGCTTCCCTCTTGAAGAAACCACCAGGGTAACGACCTGATGCGGCGAATTTTTCGCGATAATCTACCGTAAGTGGAAGAAAATCCAAATCTTTTTGCTCATAATTGGAAACTACTGTACATAATAACATACATTTTCCTGACTGGACAACAACAGAGCCATGGGCTTGTTTTGCCAATTTTCCGGTTTCGATAGAAATTTCCCTACCGTCACCAAGGTCAATGACCTCTTTAAATACTTTTGGAATCATAAATTCGATTTAAAACCTGAATCGTTCAGGTTTATTAAACAATGGTCTTATCCGCCATTCTTACTGGTCGGATCGTGTTGTGTTGTTGTGTGTTGACCAATGAAAAACTGTGTGCAGCTTTTTGAATTTGTCCTTTTTTGGATCCTGGACTTAGGAGTATATTAAAAAGGGGAAGCCTAGCTTCCCCTTTTTGTCTTATTTTCTAATATTCAGTTCCTTGATAAGCTCACGATATTTTACAATATCTTTCTTCTTCAAGTAATCTAAAAGACTTCTTCTTTTACCTACCAGTCTTACTAAAGAACGTTCGGTGTTGTAATCTTTGTGATTTCTTTTAAGGTGCCCAGTTAAGTGGTTGATGCGATGTGTGAACAAAGCAACTTGCCCTTCTGTTGAACCTGTGTTCTCTTCTTTTCCGCTGTATTTTTTAAAAATGTCAGCTTTAATCTCCTTGGTTAAATACATTCCAATATTTGTTTAATGATTTTTATGTATTTGATTGATTTTCAATCAGGGCGCAAAGATAGGAATATTTTTTGTTTCGGGCAGCAAGGTATTCTTTTTTTAGATCAACATTAAACCTTTTGCTCTTTCCTTGGTCAAATTATAAATGTTAAAAAAATGTTATTATGAAAAAGAGTCTCAAAAAAGTGAACTTCACGGGATCATTGCTTATGGCAATATTGGTTTTGGTATCCTGTGACAAAAATGATTCCCCGGATATTTCCGAGGAAGGAACTATTACCGTAGCAGAACTCAAAGTAAGTGATGAAACGGATTTGATTGCGGAAGATGTTATTAATATTGGTGAAGAAGTTTATGCGACTGATGAAATCACGGCTACTTCAAAAGCAAATTATAATTCCGATTATCTACCCGATTGTGTTACGATTACCACTGTGGTTACCAGTACTAGTAAAGAGAAGACCATCGATTTCGGTGAGGGATGCGAACTGCCAAATGGTAATGTGCTTAGTGGTATCATTTACCTTAGTTATTTAAAGGATATGGATTTGGCAACTAAGACGCTGAGTATGTCTTTGGAGGGTTTTACCTTTAATGGCGTTGCAGTTGAGGGCAGTGCCTCAATAGAAAGAACCCGAAGTAATGATAGCGGAAATCCTCAGTCAGATGCTGAAGCTAGTTTCAGCGGAAATTGGCCTGATGGTACTTCTGCTAATTTCACCGCTAATAGAACCCGGGAATGGATTGAAGGGTATGGTTCTGGATATTGGGCCGATAATGTTTTCTTGATTTCCGGTAAAGGAACGTATACAGGAAAATTAGGTAATGTTTTTATGAAAGAAACGATTGTGCCTTTAAGAAGGGAACTGTCTTGTAGGTTTATTGTCAGTGGAATTTTGGAAATATCACGAAATGATGCAACGGCTATCCTTGATTTTGGAGATGGAAGTTGTGATGCAAAGGGTATTCTTACCTATCCAAATGGGGAATATGAAGAAATCTTCTTACGCAGGTTTATTAAATAAAGTTATTTTTAATAAAAAAGCCCTGACCTTATCGTCAGGGCTTTTTTTATTTCCTTATTGGATTATTTTGAATCAAATCAATATAGAGATTGATATTCTTCTTTAATTCCCTTCTGTGCGTTATGAAATCCAGAAAGCCATGTTCTTGAAGAAATTCCGATGTTTGAAATCCTTCAGGCAATTCCTTGCCCGTTGCTTCTTTTACTACACGTGGTCCGGCAAAACCAATCAATGCACCGGGTTCTGAAATATTGATATCACCCAACATCGCATAAGAAGCCGTAGTACCACCTGTTGTTGGGTCTGTACATAAGGATATATATGGTAATTTTGCTTCGGCCAATTGAGCCAGTTTTGCAGCGGTTTTGGCCAATTGCATCAAGGATAATGCAGCTTCCATCATTCGAGCTCCCCCGGATTTTGATATCATTACAAAAGGAACTTTCTTTAAGATGGCATGGTCAATGGCCCTGGCGATTTTTTCACCAACAACACTACCCATAGATCCACCGATAAAACTGAAATCCATACAGGCAACAACCAAATCTTTACCATTTGATTTGCCAAATGCAGTTTTCACGGCATCTTTAAGCCCTGTTTTCTTCTGGGCTGCTTTCAATCGATCTGCGTACTTCTTGGTGTCCGAAAATTTAAGAGGGTCTTTCGAAGTTAATTTTGAATCTAACTCCGTAAATTTATTGTCATCAAAAAGAATTTCGAAATATTCCTTGCTGCCAATACGCACGTGATAATCATCCTCCGGGCTTACATAAAAGTTTTTTGCTAAATCCTCTGATTCAACAATCTTACCTGTGGGAGATTTGTACCAAAGACCTTTTGGAGTGTCTTTTTTTTGATCGGTAGCTGTTTGTATTCCCTTTTCCTTTCTTTTAAACCACAACGACATATCTTCCATATTGAGTTAACTTACCTTTTCTTATAAAGTATTAACGTTATTAAGATCGTCAAAGGCTTTTTTCAATCGTTCAATAAAGGTTTTTTCGCCTTCACGTAGCCAAACTCTTGGGTCATAATATTTCTTATTCGGCTCATCGGCTCCGTTTGGATTACCAATCTGACTTTGAAGATAATCTTTTTTATCTTGAACATAATCCCTAATCCCAGAAAGAAAGGCATATTGCAAATCGGTATCAATGTTCATTTTAATGACACCGTATCCTATCGCTTCCCTAATTTCCTCAACTGTAGATCCTGATCCCCCATGAAAAACAAAATCAATATGATTGTGCTCAACATTATATTTTTTTGAAATGTAATCTTGCGAATTTCTTAGGATTTTTGGAGTCAATTTCACATTACCAGGTTTGTATACACCATGAACATTACCAAAAGCTGCAGCGATGGTAAATCTTGGACTTATTTTTGAAAGCTCTTCATAGGCATAGGCCACCTCTTCCGGTTGGGTATATAATTTAGAATCATCAACATCGGAATTGTCAACGCCGTCTTCTTCCCCACCTGTAATCCCCAATTCTATTTCCAAGGTCATACCCATTTTACTCATTCTTTCAAGATACCCTTTGCAGATTTCTATATTTTCTTCAATTGGTTCTTCAGAAAGGTCGATCATATGGGAACTGTACAATGATTTGCCAGTTTCGGCATAGTGTTTTTCACTGGCATCAAGAAGTCCGTCTATCCACGGCAATAATTTTTTTGCACAATGATCCGTATGCAGAATGACGGTGGCTCCATAAGCTTCCGCTAATTGATGAATGTGTTTTGCACCTGCAACTGCACCTTGAATGGCGGCGTTTTGGCCTTCGTTAGACAGACCCTTTCCTGCATTGAACTGTGCTCCCCCATTGGAAAATTGTATAATGACAGGTGCATTTAGGGTAGCGGCAGTTTCCAACACTCCGTTAATGGTGTCAGAACCAATAACGTTTACTGCTGGTAGCGCAAATCCTTTTTCCTTTGCGTAATTGAAAATCTCCTGAACTTGATCGCCGGTGGCAACACCAGGCTTTATATTGTGAGCCATAATTTTTTAGGTCTTTAGGTTTCTTTAGAATTAAACGACAAAAGTAATAAATAAATAAGTCTAAAAAGGATAGTTGATACCAATTTGTAACACTGAATTGGCGAAATTATAATCCCTGAACCATCTTTTTGAAATTTCTTCGGCTGGGTTGTAGGTTTTAAAGCCAAGGTCTACCCGTATTAAGAAATAAGTGAAATCATATCTAATGCCAAAACCTGTACCCAAGGCAATGTCGGCAAGGGAATCAATACCATTAAAGGTCTTATCGGGATCATCTTCACTATCAAAGACATTCCAAATATTGCCGGCATCGGCAAAAAGTGCTCCTTTTATGTCGCCCACCACTGGAAAACGATATTCGAAATTAAGGGCTAACTTTAAATTAGCCTCATTGAAATCATTGATTTCATTTGTTTTTCCGGGGCCTAATGAATAAGGGTTCCATGCTCTATTATCGTTTGATCCCCCTGCAAAATAACTACGAACAAACGGAATGTTATCCGCGTTACCATAGGGTATGGCTATACCAAAGAAACTTCGAAAAGCCAAAACATTGGATCGGCTCATATCCCAGTATTTTATATAATCAAATTCAGTTTTGATATATTGGGAAAAAGGTACTCCAAAAACCAATAGATCTTCATTGCTGTTCTGATTAAAAGGAACAACA
>JBATIW010000501.1:0-2844 GCA_049668005.1 Maribacter sp. | reverse complement strand
TAGCAAGACAGCGTTTTGCTGGAGTTGGTACTAACACCGATCTTACGGTAAATGGTAGTGGTTTACAAATTGTGGCCACAGATGTACCAAGCTTGAAATGGGAGGAAACATTAAGTTTGAATGTTGGTCTCGATTTAGGATTCAACATAGATAGATTTACAGCAAGTATTGATGTGTATAAGAGTGAAACAACGGATGTTCTTTTAAGAACTCCACCTGCTTCACCGGCTATAGATCCTTTCCAATTTGGTAATGTAGATGCAACTATTGTAAACCAAGGTATTGAATTGGCGTTGGCATATGACTTTATTCAATCTGAGGATGTTACCTTTTCAGCCGCTTTTAACATGGCATACAATGAGAACGAGGTGCAGGATTTTGGCGGTGCTATAAACACAGGTGAAATTAACGGACAGGGGCTTTCGGGTGCCTTTGCACAACGATTTGAATCGGGCTACTCCTTATATTCTTATTATATGGCAGAATTTGCCGGTTTGGATGCTAGTGGGCAGCCTACTTTTGTTGATCAAAACGGTGATGGCGTAGGAGATGTTTTTCAAGACAAAATATTTGTAGGCGAAGATGCCTTGCCAGATTATACCGGAGGTTTGTCATTAAACTTAAGAGTTAAGAGGTTTGATGTTTCTACCTATTTTTCTGGGCAGTTCGGATTCTCAGTGTATAATAATACAAGAAACGGATTATTCACATCTGGTTCCATAACCAATGCCAGAAACGTAACGCAGGATCTAGTAACCAGTGGGGAAGCACCAGGAACCTCAGCAGATGTATCTACACGATATTTGGAAAAAGGGGATTTTGTGAGAATGCAAAACGCAACCATTGGCTACAATGTGCCTCTTACTGGAGAAGGATTGTTCCAGTCTCTTAGATTAACAGTAACAGGTCAAAACTTATTCTTGATTACAGATTATTCTGGTCTTGATCCTGAAGTTACTGTAGCTACTGGGGATTTAGGCTCTGGCGTACCAACAAGAGGAATTGATTGGTCGGCATTCCCAGCTCCAAGAACAATAACTTTTGGAATAAATGCATCATTTTAATAAAAAAATTGTAAATCATGAAAAGAATTAATATCAAATTTTACTTATTAACGCTCCTATCGGTAATAGCACTAAGCTCTTGTACCAATTTGGAGATTGAAGAAACCGATTCTATTATCAGTGAAGGTTTCCAAGGATTGGCCGATGCAACGTCGACTGTTGATCAATTATATATCAGATTAAGAGACCAATATGGGGATCAGGGTAACCGATTTGCACTTAGTGAAGTAACCTCGGATGCTGCTATAGTACCGACACGTGGTACTGACTGGGGTGATAATGGCCAATGGTCAAGCTTACACCAACATCTATGGACTCCAGAACACGTTTTTGTAATTGCCGTATGGAACGATTTTAATGGAAATCAGTTGGTTGCTTCACAAGTATTGGACCCTCGCAGTAATCCAACTGCCCAGAACATAGGAGATGCTAGTTTTATCAGGGCTTTTAGTATGTATACTATTTTGGATTATTACGGTCAAGTGCCCTTTAGGGATGTTTCCTTGCCTTCATCATCTGTTCCAGAAATACTTTCAGGTGATGCTGCAGTTAACTTTATTTTGGCCGATGTGGATCTAGCCATCGCCAACCTTCCTAGTGTTAGCGCTGGTAGTGGTGATGCTAATGGCAGGGCCAGTAAGGCAGCGGCTAAATTTCTTAAAGCCAAGATACTTTTGAACAAACATATACTTAACGGTTCAGGCAGTCCAGATTCAGCTGATATGTCTGGGGTTATCGCATTGGTTGATGAAATTGCGTCAGAAGGTTATGACCTTCAGGCCGGTTATTTTGAACTATTCAGGGATTCACCGGATAACGAAACTATTATGTCTGTGACTTCTGAAGTTGGTAACCGTATTTTTAATGGGTTACACTACAATTCCACTTCCGAAGGTGGTGGAGGTTGGAATGGTTTTGCTACACTAGCAGAATATTACGATCTTTTCGAAGGTGATCCAAACTCAAATAGAGTTGAATTGGATGAAACGCCACTCGATGGCCAGGAAGAACGTAGAGGCGGTGTACCATCAGCTGGTTTACCTTTTACCAGCCGTCCTGGTACAACGGATGAAGGAGGCTTTGAATTAAGCTCCAATGTTGGTAACGGGTTCTTGGCAGGGCAACAGTATGCCTTAGATGGCACTCCTCTAGAAGATAGAGCTGGAGCTCCCTTGACCTTTAAAAGAGATTTTCTTGATGGTACAGGGTCCCCTAGTATTATTAACAATGATGAAACTACAGGTATCCGGGTCATTAAGTATGCCCCTAGATTTGGTGCATTTGCTAGGCATGAAATATTATTTAGATATTCAGATGCCCATCTAATGAAAGCTGAGGCATTGATGCGTAGTGGTGGTGACCCCACGGCATTAGTCAATGAGCTTCGTACCGTTAGAGGAGCAACACCATTGGGTACTGTAAGTGAGCAAGATCTTTTGGATGAAAGAGGACGCGAACTATATGCTGAAGCCTGGAGAAGAAATGATTTAATTCGTTTTGGCCAATTTACAAGAGATTGGATATTTAAAGCACCTGCTTCCGTAAACGACGATAAATGGAAGTTGTACCCGATCCCTGCTGCTCAATTGCTTGCAAATCCTGCATTGATTCAGAATCCAGGGTATTAATTAATATACCAAATTAAAAAAACCCCGACGGTAACCGTCGGGGTTTTTTATTTTATAGGTGGGTATCGTTAAAGCAATGTTGTTTGCTTTTCCATTCATGCACTTCTTTAATTCAAACCCTTATGACCATAATCAACCTCACCTTGAATCTT
>JBATIW010000500.1:0-4701 GCA_049668005.1 Maribacter sp. | reverse complement strand
GGATTCTGTCGCATTACCCCTCTTTTCATGAAGTTCTGACAGTTTTAAATAGGCACCACTAATCTGATCTTTAAGCCCAAATTGTTGTGCCATTTCAAGGCTTCTTTGGGCAGCACCGAAGGCGCTTTCCCAATCATCACGCAGCAGATACATATCTGACATATAGGTGAGATATACACAAATGGGATAATAATCCCCCAATTCCTCAAGCAGTGTAATCGCACCACTAATTTTCTCCTCAGCAATGATATTTTGTCCCAATTGGGCATAGGCCAATCCTATATTTCCCAAGTTATATGCCATGCCAATTTTAGAATCCATGGCTTTGAATATTGGCCCGGATTCTTTGAAAAACAACAAGGCAGAATCGGGTTTGGCCATATTCAAATTATACTCGTCCCCCAAATTCTCCATGGCATATGCATAATTCAATGAATCACCCAATTCTTTAAAAATACTGATGGCATTTTTATAATATTGGATTGTATTTTGGCTATTCCCCATGCTACCATAAACCCCAGCGATACCTAAATGAAATACCCCAAGTTTCTTTTTACTTTCTAATTTCTCAGCTATTTTCATGCCTTCAAAAAGGCTTGCCAGTGCCTGGCTCAGGTCACCTTTTAACGTTAGGGCATTTCCTATTTGCATATAAGCATTACTAATTCGATTTGTAGAATCAGCAGCTTTTGCCCTGCGTAGGAGTTCTTCAGCATATTGTAACGATTTTTCTGGATCTGGTTGATTTGAGGCAAGGTCGTTCAAAAGTTGTAACCGATCTTTTTCTTCGAATTTTCCACTGGTATAGATCAATTCAAGACTATCGGCCAAGACTTGGTCTTGGCCATAAACCATGGTAGATAGCATAAAAAAAAAGCCTAGTGTTACATAGGCCTTTTTATTGAAAACTATTTTTATGAAACGATAATTCGTCATACGCATGCTGTAATCGAAGTTTATAGTGCTTACATTTTTGCCTGCAATTAATTGCTATTTGTCACTTTTTAAAAGTAATCTACTAAATTTGTAAAAGCGATAATATGGGGTGGGACGAGACACTATAAATAGTGTCCGAAAGGTCTTATTTATTTACCGAAGTAGTTTTAGAAGTCTAATTTTTTATGGCATTTACAAAGTACATCTTTACTTTGCCCCTATTCTTCGCTTCTATTTCCCCACGATATTCGCACTCAAAATCGGATTTTATCAATTCATAGGTGCTATTGGAAACATTGATCCTCCCAGGTTCAGACATCGATTCCATTCGTGAGGCGACATTAACGGTATCACCCCAGATATCATAGGAGAATTTTTTACTACCCACTACCCCGGAAACCACGGGTCCCGTATTTATTCCAATGCGAATATCAAAATGGGTATGCTCCAAATCTTTATCCGCTTTAGAATCGACCACAAAGTCCCGGATTTCAAAAGCGGCCTGTACCATTTTTAAAGCGTGATCTTCAGTAGGAAAGGGTAAGCCCCCAGCGCACATATAGGAATCACCAATAGTTTTTATTTTTTCCAAGCCGAACTTTTCCATAATATCATCGAATTTGGAAAAATAGAGACCTACACTTTCCACTAATTTTTCCGGATCCAAATTTTCCGAGTAATGGGTAAAGCCTTTAAAATCAGTAAATAAAACCGTGACCGACTCGAATTTTTTGGCCTTCACTTTGCCATTTATCTTCAATTCGGCAGCAGTTTCTTCAGGAAGAATATTTAGAAGTAAACTTTCCGAACGATCCCGTTCTTTCTCAATGATCTCTTTTGTTTTTCGTATGAACAGATTACGCCTATACAGCCCAAAGGCCAAGAGACCTATTAAAAACAAAGCAATTGCGGTCCCGATCGATATGTTGCGTTGGTTTTCTTGTTTTTGGTTGAGCAAATTTACTTCTGTTTGTTTCAGATCTACCTCTATTTGTTTCTGTGACACCTCCTGATTGGCCATATTCTGGACTTGGGTAATATTACGTACACTATCTTTAAATGTGATGTGGCTTTTATATAATTTAAGGGCTTCTTCTACATTGCCCCGCTTTTCATGAAGTTCTGACAGTTTTAAATAGGCGCCACTAATCTGATCTTTAAGCCCATATTGTTGTGCCATTTCAAGGCTTCTTTGGGCAGCGCCAAAGGCACCATCCCAATCATCACGCAGCAGATACATATCTGCCATATAGGTGAGATATACACTAATGGCAGAATAATCCCCCAATTCCTCCAATATGCGAATCGCTTCACTAATATTCTCTTCGGCAATCGTATTTTTTCCTAGTTGGGCATAAGCCAGGCCCTTGTTGCCCAGGTTATAGGCAAGACCTACCTTGAAGTCCAAAGCCTTGAAGAGAGGCTCCGAACGCTCAAAAAAGAGCAATGCCGAATCGGGTTTGGCAAGGGAAAGATTGTAAAAATCCCCTAAATTTTCCAAAGCTGTAGCGTAGTTCCTTGAATCTTTGACCTCCTTAAGAATGGGGAGGGCGTTATTGTAATACTGGATAGTGTTCTTATCGTTTCCCATTACCTGGTAAACCCCTGCAATGGCAACGTACAACTTCCCCAGATCTTTTTTTCTTTCGGTTTCCTTTGCGATATGCACCCCTTCCAAATAACTAGCCAAAGCCTGGCTTAAATCTCCTTTTAGCGCAAGGCTATACCCTTTTTGTTGAAATCCGGCAATGATAAACCGGGTTGAATCCACGGCAAGGGCCCTGCGCAAAAGCTCTTCGCTATAATGTAATGCTTTTTCAGGATTCTGATGGTTAAAGGCGAGATCAGCAAGCAATTGTAACCGATCTTTTTCTTCAAATTCCCCACTGGTATAGACCAATTCGAGTCTATCGGCCAAGACTTGGTCCTGCCCATAAAGCCCAAAACCAGTAACAAAAAGAAAGCCCAGCGTAAGCAAGACTTTTCTAATGCCTGTTTGTTTATCAAAAGTAGATCGGTGTTTCTGCATTAAAATCCGAATTGTACAATCTAAGATTATTGCCCTACCTTGAGGCCCGGATCAATACTAAAAGGTTCTCCACCTACGGTAAAATCCATGATATATTTATAGGTTTTATTTTTCTTGTTCTTTGCTATTTTTCCTTTGGCCTTTTTCTTCCCATTATTCTTCTTTCCGTCCAGGTTTTTGTTCTTAAAGGGCTTGGCATTTTTGGGAAATTTTATTTTCTCAATATCCACTACAGCACCTGAATCGGCATTCCCTTCCCATTCTATTTCGTCATCCTCGAACACTAAAATAGTAAAGGCTTCCAACGAGCTGTCGTCCACGACCTCGGTATCGGCGTCTGCACTTAATGAAAAGGTTCCATCCTCGTCAACGTTCAAGGTAATAACATGGGTCGTTTGGCCAAAAGAAATTCCACAAAAGGAAACGGTCAAAATGGCAATTAGAAATAATAGTTGCTTGGTTGTTTTCATAATCGGGTTTTGATTTATTAATAAAATGTAAATTAATACGGTTCAACAATACAATGCGGCAAATAAAGGACGGAACATACGTTCGATTGTCCCAAGAGCCCTAAATAATTATCCAGTCTAGAACAATGAGGGGAATATACTAAATATACTAACAACTAGGGCCAAGGCATAAGCTCACCACAAATGATACAGAATAGAAATAAATTGAGAATTCTAATGTATTTACTATTTTAGTTGATTGATAGGCTAAGTGGATGAAAAAACTATCAACCAACTAAAATTGAATTGTATGAAGCAATCACAAAAATCCAAAAAAGAGGATAAGGCAAAAACCTGGGCCAAGCGCCCTCCCATGGAAGGGAGCCATACAGAAGAATTAGTAGATCATTATTGGGGCAGTATTAGTTATGTGGCAGAGCTAATTAGAGCTTCAGAAATAAAAGCGGGTCTGATCCTGACATTCTATGGTATTTTATTGGACTTTGTCTACCAGAATATTGAAATGGTAGTGGAGCAGGCAGCAACATATCAATTACTATATGTGCTATTGGGACTCTGGTTTCTTTTTGCCGGGGCATCAATTTACTTCAGTATTAAATGTTTTATTCCGCATATTGAAGCTAAATACGATAAGAATGTATTTTTCTTTGGAGATGTTATTTCTAAATTCGGTAACATCAAGGAATTCTCAAAAACCTTTTATCATGTAAGTTTGGATGAGATTGAGTTGTTTGATCAATTGGGGCAACAGATATATATAAATTCAAAAATAGCGGCCTTAAAATTTAAAAATGTACTTCGTTCGATAAAACTATTGGGAATACAATTGGTCGTACTTTTCATTCTTACTTCCTACTACTTGTTTATTATTCCATAATGATAGAAGAATTGTCGTTTTAAGCCTCTTATTTTATTCCCAAGATTTTATTGAACTCCTTACGTTCGCATTTATAGAATTTGACCAGCCATTTCCTAAAATCACTTTTTTTAAACGTATTTGCCATTATGTGAAGTATTAGTATTTACGTATTAGTACACCTTTGGTCTAAATTATCACAAAAAAGTATTCGTAAAATGAAGATTGAGCCCTAAAACATAAAAATTCCCCTCCAGGATATCTATGCAGAATTGATGACAGTTAGATCTCTATTGGCAAGGTGACGAATATCATTTGATATGAGCCATATAACCGATAATTTGGAGGATTGGCATTACAAACACATTGGTTACTTAAAAGTCTAATCATGGGTATGCAAACAAAATTTT
>JBATIW010000499.1:0-16659 GCA_049668005.1 Maribacter sp. | reverse complement strand
GTATAGTATAGTAGCTTTGCGTAGTATTAAAAAAGAAGTTATGGAAACGGAACATAAAAAACGACTTATAAAATATAATGATAAAATGTTTTCATGCACAACGAGTATCGCGATGGAATTGATTGGGGGAAAATGGAAAAGTGTGATCTTGATTTATTTGATTGATGGACCAAAGCGATACAATGAACTCCGAAAATTGATTTCTACCATTACCGAACGTACTTTGAGCCTACAACTCAAACAGTTGCAAAAAGATGGGTTGATCACGCGAAAGGTATACACAAAAAAACCACCCTTAAAAGTGGAATACGCAATGACACCCTTTGGGAAAAGTTTGGCTCCAGTCTTAACGTCAATTGCTGCATGGGGAATGACCGTTGCCAATGAAAAGGGAGCATTTATTGAGGGATGAATCCAATTTCAAAAATTAACACTTTTTCCACCTATCTGTCTTTAGCGACGTCGATTGTTTTGGAAATTCATTTTGAGCTGGCCGTATATTTCTTAGGAATTCCGCATTCAGAGTAGTACTAATCCTGTTTTAAGGATTTCACATGAGCGAATACTGACACACCATTAATAACGGTTTCTACCCTGGTGTCTAGCATTTTCATGCCTTTCACATTGTTCACTTTGCCCTCTGGGGAGATGGAAATGATGTTATAAAACAAAGAGTCTTTGGTTATCGCTCTTAAGTGAACAATGTTCCCCGATTTACTAACCCCTTTTACGGCTAAAATTTCTCCGTCTTTGGTAACTGCCTTGATATCTATTAACGTTCCGTCTGTATCAATACCTTTGGCAGGATAATACCGGTCCATATCCTTGACGATTAATTTTATCGGCGATCGCTGTCCATCTTTCAGTGCCTTGACATCTAAAATACTAGTGTCATCAGAGGTTTGGATAGCTTTGACATCGTGCATTTTACCATCTTTGTCAATGGCCTTGATATTCAGTAGTTCAGCATTTGGTCGATAGGCTTTAACATTCCAATAGATGTCGGATTGTATTTCAGTTTCAGTTTTATTGACTTCTACCTCGTTTTTAATGTTATCTTGGGCATTCGCATAGGTAATACCAAGAATAAAAATGAACAATGAATTCATAAAACTTAAAGCGCTATGAGTGGGTATGATTGCCTGCATCTAATTGAATTTGAGCACTATATATAGTAAAGATACCTTGCGGTAAACACGATAAAAATCAGTTCTCAGGCATTATACCAATCACAAAACATCATTATCCCCGGAAACGAAACAATTTCGACCTTCCTGACATTCCATTGGTGATACCAAGCCATTATCTGGACCCATAGCTCCTGCAGAAGTGAT
The DNA here is from genome assembly GCA_049668005.1 of Maribacter sp. Lineage (GTDB taxonomy): Bacteria > Bacteroidota > Bacteroidia > Flavobacteriales > Flavobacteriaceae > Maribacter_A. The sequence continues at coordinate 15,325 of JBATIW010000499.1, read as the reverse complement.
GCACCAGCAGATGGTATTGGCATCATCCAATAAAAGCCAAGGTTTATCCCCTCCCTCCATCATTCCATAGGGGTTTCTAGCGCGAAGAAATTTGCAGATGCCTTTTTTATGTAGTTTATTTTCTTCCATGATTAAGAAATATCTAAAATGGCTTGTCTAACGGTAGCTACAAATAACGGTACTTTATACCCATTTTTGGCCAATGGGCGTGCTTTGGCCATTGCTGCTTTCGCCGCTGCCAAGGCATTTTCAGTATTAATTATCTTATCTTCAATAGCTTGCTGTGCTTCCATAGACCTGTAAGGTACTGGGGCCGCCGCACCTAAAACAATACTCGCTGAACGACAGGTATTATTCCCGGAAACCTCAAAAACTACAGCAACATCGCCCAATGACCAGTCGTACGATTCACGAGCAACTTGTTTAATATAAGCACTCTTGGTATTTTTTGTGGGAGCCGGAAGAATTATTTCAGTGATAAGTTCCTTTGCTTGAAGGATGTTTTCCATGGCCAAATCCTTACTGGCGGTAACAAAAAAGTCATCCATACTGACATTTTTCTTTTCGCCCTCATTATTAACAATAACTACAGTGGCATTAAATGCCATAAGGGCGGTAGCTATAGAGGAAGCATGAACACTTACGCAAGAACCATTATCAATAATGGCGTGATTTTCATTTTCACCGTTTTCGGAATGACGGGCAAAACAACGATCACCTCCTTTACGAAAGCAATCATGATCAGCAGATCGAAAATACCAACAACGGTTGCGCTGGGCTATATTACCTCCCAAAGTAGAAACATTTCGCAGTTGGGGAGTTGCAGCATGGTTTACCGCCTGGTACAGCGCTAAATAATTGTTCTTAATTTCTGGATTAGACGCAATTTCCGCCAAAGTGACATTGGATCCTATGCTTAATCCCTTTTTTTTGTCAAAATTGATCTTGTCAAGACCGGGAATATTCCGAATATTGATTATTTTTTCGGGTTGAAGCAATCCTTCTTTGACCCAGTCAAACACATCTATACCCCCTGATTTAAATACTGAAGCTTTATTCGTATGCTGATATAGCTCTTCGGAGACTGTTGACGTGACTTGCTCAAGTGCATCTTCAACAGATTTTGCTTCGTACCAACTAAATTTATTCATGTCTTTATTTTTAAGAGACTTTATTTAATGCTTTAAGAATGCTTGATGGGGTAATCGGTATTTCATAAATCCTAACCCCGATCGCATTATAAACGGCATTGGCAATAGCAGCAGCCGTTGCAATATTCGCCGGCTCACCTATGCCATAGGCATCTGTTGAGGAAAGTGCTGAATACTCTTCCACAATAATGGTTTCAATTTCTGGAATCTCCATAGAGAATGGTACCTTATACTGATCTACATTGGCATTCATCATGTGCCCCGTTCCATTGTCCATGACCCTATTTTCATATAATGCATAGGATACACCTTGGATGACACCTCCATTTATCTGACTTTCCAATTGGCCAATATTTAGTGGTCTACCGCAACTGTGTGCCGCTACTATCTTATCCACCTTAACAAATCCTGTATCGGTATTGACACTTACTTCGGCAAACTGTACTGAACCTAGATCGCCATAGGCCAAACCCCATGGTTGTTGAAAGCCACCGTAGTCATCTGAACGACTTGCGGTTTTGCTTATTTGGCTCGTCCGCATTAATTTGGTTGCCTCTTTAAATGGCATTTTCAGATTGGCATCCTTCTTATGACCTACCTGACCATCAGCAATAAACAATTCTGATGAATCTGTTTCCCATTTTTTGGCAACAAGCTTGAGCAATGCTTTTTTGGCTTCAAAAGTGGCATTACGGGCTGGAGGGGTAATAGAACCTGTTACCACACTTCCACCAGAACCTGGTCCGACTGGGAAAAACGTATCCCCAATATTTACCTTAATATCTTTCACTTGTAATCCCATTTCCTCGGCTACGACTTGGGCAAGGATGGTTTTGGTGCCTGTGCCTATATCCTGGACACTAGATCGTATTTCAACGCCTCCATCGTTATGTATTTTAACTTCGACAGAGGAATCCAGCGTAACAAATCGAGGCCAAGTGGACTGTCCTACTCCAAGCCCTTTCTTTACCGTGCCTTTGCTACTTCCGGCGGGTTGACGCCGTGACCAATCAAAAAGAGCTGCCCCACGTTGGCGCTCAACCTTTCTCACTTCACTTTCATCAATGTGGTCCCTATACAGTCATGGATCCATAGCAAGGTTTTCCGCTAATTCATCAATAGCCTGTTCCAGTCCAAACGCCCCTTGTACATTTCCGGGCGCACGCCATGCGGCTCCGGGCCCGGCATTTGTGAGCACATCATATTGTTCAGTAGCAAAATTCGGACAGGGATAAAGGATTTGGGCTATCCGACCTACTCCGGCACCAAGGGCTACCCCTGCCGTTCCGTGGGAACGCTGCTGAATGGCAGTCAAGGTACCATCTTTCTTAGCCCCTATTTTTAAATATTGGATTGAGCTGGGACGGTTCCCTTCTGCTATATGTTCTTCCTGTCGGTCTAACATTAACCAAACAGGTCGTCCTGTTTTTTTCGCAAGATTTGCAGCCATGGGTCCAAAACTTCCGGCGCTATGTTTGGCGCCAAATCCGCCACCCATAAAATCACAGACAACCCGTACCTTACTTTTAGGTAAATTAAAGACACTTGCCATCTCATTTCGTACTCCAGCTGTATTTTGGGTTGATGCATACACCATCATAACATCCGCCTTCCAGTCGACCACAACGCCGTGGGTTTCTAACGGCATATGGGTATGCACTTGGGTACGGTATGTTCTTTCGACGACGACCTCCGCTTCTTCAAAACCTGTGGTAAGATTACCTCTTGGTCCACCAAAAAAGCTACTTGTCGATGGTCCTCTAACATTACCTTTCCCTTTACTTCCATCATGCGTCTCCCCTACATCCCCGCCATCTTGCTGCTGGGTTATGGGTTCATCAAAGACAATAGGTGCACCGATTTCCATAGCAGTTTCCATATCTATGACAAAGGGCTTCTTCTCGTAGTTTACTTTGATCAACTTAAGGGCATCCTTGGCAATTTCCAAGCTTTCGGCAGCAATACCACCTAAGGGTTGGCCAACATATTTGACCATTGGATATTTACCGTTCTTATTTTCTTCCCCTTCCTTCTGGGCATTCTCAACCAAATGAATGGCATGAACACCAGCTAAACTTTTTGCTTCTGAGATATCGATTGATGCAATAACTGCATGCGGAACATTTGAGCGCAGCATCTTCGCATAAAGCATACCCGGTAATTTAATATCGGAGGTAAACCTTGCCTTACCGGTCACTTTATCGAGGGCATCGATTCTTGTCACCCTTTTTCCTATGACTTTCAACTTGTCGTTTACAGGCCATACTGGTGGTTCTTCAATAGGAATTTCCCTTTCTATTTCACTTAAGTTATGCCCAGGAATACCATATGGGAATTTTTCTTTTCTAGTATCCATATTATATCATTTTTTTTGATGCGTCCAAAGTAGCCTTAAATACATGGGGGTGGGTTCCACAGCGACAAAGGTTGCCGCGCGTGGCATTTTTCACGTCTTCTAAATTGGGAGTAGTATTATTATCCACTAAGTGAACACAAGACATGACCATTCCTGGTGTGCAATAGCCGCATTGTGAAGCATCATGCTCTATAAAAGCTTGCTGCACGGGATGTAATTCACCATTCTTGGCAATACCTTCAATGGTGGTAATTTCTTTTTCTCCCACATCAAAAACCGAAAGCATACAGGAATTCACTGGCTTACCATCCAAATACACGGTACAGGCAGAGCATGAGCCTCGATCACAGACTACTTTGGTTCCAGTGAGATCCAGATGGTCTCTTAAGGCCGAAGCCAATGTGGTTCTGGGTTCAACACTAAGCGACTTCGTAATACCATTTACCTTCATTTTGATGGTCATGGCCTCTGGTCCAAGTTCTTTCCCGGTCGCAAGTGGATCATTATAGTCTAATGCAAAAGCATTTGTAGTCAACAAAACACTACCTGCAGTAGATAATCCGGCACCTCTGATGAAACTTCTTCTGGTAATGTTTTTTCCCGACTTAGCTCCTGATTTTTGGTTTTTATCTTCCATAAAAGTATACTAAGGGTTTATAAACGATTCGATTTAATTAAGCCTTAGAAAGTTACCAAAATATTCAATCAAAAACCAAAAGAATGATTATAAATTGTATTAATATTAGCAATGCAGTGTTGGAGGCTAGACAATGCGTTCCCTTTTCATTTCTTGCAGCATTATTTGTGTTGTGCCCTTATTAAAAATGCAGAATAATTGAATTTTTTATTTCGAAGTGGGTTCTGTTTCTTCCTGTTCAATTAGTTTTCCATCATAGCGTATAGAGTTCCTGTTGGGGCTGTTTATAATAATACTGACACGCTTATTTGGGTACAATTGCATAATCGCGGAGAAAAGCTCCATTGAGTTTCCTTTAATGTCAAACTCGACACTTAATATCTGCTTCTTATCGTTTTCGAAAACCTCATAGGATAAGGTTTCCCCTTTAAAAATTATTCCACTGTCCCTAGGATCCAAGGTATTTGCAATACGTACTTCGCCATAATAGGACAAGCCTCCATTTACGCTATCTCCATTTACTTCTATGAAGTTTCCAGTGACGTCTATTCGCGCGGCATTATTTCCCGTATTTCGCATCAAGGCATTGGTTATCCGGGTAACAGCATAGGTCTGCATGGGATAAGCGGTTCTTACTTCTATCATATAGGATTTTGAAGCTATCAGTTCTTTTAATTCCTCGAACTGTCGGCTTTTTAAAGCGATGTCCGCAGCACTTTGGGTACTACTACAACTCCAGAACAGCCCTAATACCATTCCCAATAACGCAAGAGTTTTCAATTGTTTCATGCCCTTAAAATACGGCTTTATCAATACTTCTTATACTTAAATTTTGTTAATTCTATTTATAATCATAAAAAGAAAGTTTGCAAAAGGGTCATGAAAGTCAGTTAAGCGCTTTGCTCCTTTTTACTATAGAAAATACCCATTTTATAAACCAGAAAACCCAATACCAAATTAAGAAGACCGAGTCCGGTTTCCAAGGGTTGGGCGATTACCAAATAAATGAGCACCCAGGCACTCAACATTAGAAAAATGATTTGTGGAATTGGAAAAAACGGACTCCTGAATCCACTTTTGGTTTTATTCTTTCTCCTTAAAACAAATACAGCGGCAACTGCTAAAGCGGCAAACAATTGCAAGACAAAACCACTGTAGACCATTACTTGTTCAAAGGATCCTGTGAATAATAGAACCATGGTGATTGCAGTTTGTAGCCAAATGGCCCTAAGGGGAACCTTGTGTTTTGTTTTTAGGGCAAACCACTTCCAAAGGGTATGGTCTTCGGCCATTACTTGGGTCACCCTCGGTCCTGCCCAGACCATAGCACTAATGCTTGATATAAGCATCAAGGCAATACCAAAACTGATTAGCTCCCCGCCTTTGTCGCCAAAAATTGAAATGGCGGTGAGCTGACCGATTTCCAGTTGCCCCCTGATGACCTCCAGAGGATTTTGCCTCAGGAATACAAAATTCAATAACAGGTAAAGTAAGCTCACTGTAGCGGTTCCTATCAGAAGCGCCCTGGGCAGATTTTTACGGGCATCCCTGATCTCATCTACGATATAGGCAGCAGCGTTCCACCCTGAATAGGAAAAAGTAACAAATACGAAAGATACTGCAAAGGTCGGTAGCAGTAGTTCTTGTTGCCAACTACTGTCAAAAAGTAATGCAGATGACACTGGGGTCCGGGTCATTCCAAAATAGATGATCACCAAAATCAGGATAATCTTGAGCAAGGTGGTTGAATTTTGCAATATGCTACTCCTTTTGATGCTTATTGAATGGAAAAAACTGATGGTGAGAATTGTAAACACGGCCAACACTAAATCAGAAAGACCAAGATAAGGAGCAACATATGCCCCTAGGGCCATAGCCGACAAGGCAATAGGAGCCGAAAATCCAATGGTAAGGGAAACCCATCCCGATAAATATCCCAATAAGGGATGAAAGGCCTTGGTAAGATAATGGTATTCCCCTCCAGAACGCGCCCAATACGTGCCTAGTTCTGCATAGCTCAAAGCGCCACAAAGTGCCATTAATGCGCCGAGACACCATAATATCGCGATTGACCAGGAATTTACGGTAGCTACCAACTGAAACCCAAGACTTGTGAAGATTCCTGCACCTATCATATTGGCTATTACAATAGCCGTGGCCGTGGGTAATCCAATGGAATTGGTGTTGGTCATGGGAAATATGATTGATTAATTACCATCTTTAGTATTGCCGGAACAGTTAAGCCCATTATGAACAATTGTTAGGAATATTTTTAATATGCTCAATTCGATTTCAGAAGCCAGAAAGTTCGTTATGTTTTTCATTAGCCAAATCTTCGATGTGCTTCTTGGCGGCCCAATGTTGAAATTCTCAACCCCCATCGGGCTTTTTAGCTCGGGTAAATGGAACAAAACGAACGGGCATTAAGTTTTTCTGGATATTCTTGCTCTTCTTTTTGGTGATAAGCACCAATTGGCGGATTCCTTGATGTGGCCCCACGGGAATAATCATTCGACCGCCTATCTTCAACTGGTCGAGTAAGGGTTGTGGAATGGAATCGGCACCGGCAGTAACCATAATAGCGTCAAAAGGAGCCTTGGATGGCAGACCATGATAACCGTCTCCCCACTTTACGATCACATTGGCATACCCCAAATCCTTTAATCTTTTATTTGATGCCTTGGCCAAGTCCTTAACAATTTCAATGGTATACACTGAATCAACGATCTTTGCAAGGACTGCAGCTTGATAGCCCGAACCTGTTCCGATCTCAAGTACACGGTGTTCAGCTTTTAAACGGAGTGCCTGGGTCATAAAAGCTACGATGTATGGCTGTGAAATGGTTTGCCCATTGCCAATGGGCAAGGGACCATCGGTGTAAGCCCGTACTTTCATACTTTCAGGAACAAATTCATGCCTAGGTACATTCAACATGGCCGTAAGGGTGGCAAGATCTGTAATATCCCTGGCCTGTAATTGCCATTTTACCATTTGCTTCCTTTGGAATATATAGTCCTTTTGGCCTATTGCAGTATTAGAGCACAGTAGAAGCACACTTGCAAGCAGTAACATAACCCTCCTCATAGTCTTGTCTTTTATAATTACATATTTCAGGAACGATAAAAATATAATTTTATGGGAAGGGCCAAAATGACCTTGGTCAGCAGCACTACGATTCAGACTTGGTTGAATGTAGGTATCGCTACCGTCAAGTTAACTCCCCGCCTACACCTAGTGCAGAAGTCACATAAACCAGTACTTTAGCAATTATAAAGTATGCTTATTTAAAGTTGGTTTTAAGAAAGTTGTTTCCGTTCAAAGTCATTATTCTTTCAATGATTTCATCGGCCTTAATATTGTTTGCCGCCAATTTAAAACCGGCATCTTTCATATAATTATAGGCATGTCTTTCTAAAAAATCCGCTAGAAAGGGCAACTCTTCCGAAGTCCAGAACGCATTTAAGGGGTCAATGATACCATCAAAATCGGATCCAATGACCATACAATCCCAGGCAAAAAGTCGTTCCTTGTCGAGCACTTCCAAAATATGTTGAATTTGATTCCATAGTAGCTCGGACCTGTAGTGCATTATTTTGGAACGTTTTGAGGAATGCTTGGTGTTCTTAAGCGTTTTCTTACTGGCTATTCTTCGTTCATCCAATTGCAAGCCAAAAATGCCCTTACTTTTTGCAATCCTTATGATTTCGGCATCAAAAAAATTAATATCCACGGGATTGAATTTCTTTGCCACCTTAGATCCCGTTTGCTTTGGTAGGCTCACAGATTTCATTCCATTGACAGCTCCATGACTCACAATAATTGGTACTTTCTTATATTTAGCTGTACTATCTAAAAGCTTATAAAAATCGGCTCTTGACGCCACACTCATATGTTTCAGGTCGATTAGAATCCTTTTGCCATTGGCTGTGCTCAATAATTCTTTGACTACCTTGATTCCCAAATCAGTAAACCCGGTATCGATTCCTTCCGATTGGTCCACCTTTTTCCGCACTAGTTTGGTAAAGCTTTCTGCATGACCACATAAGTGGTTCCAAAAATGGTGCGCAATAGCCACAAATAATGGCGGAGTATCCCAATTCTTTATCTTTTGAAGATTAGCCAGAAACTCATTTTCATTTGGTGTCTTACCTATATTTTGATCCAAAACATGCATCCCCTCAATCGACAATACAACACATATGGTGTTGAAACTATCTTGGTCTTCCGCCCTAATAGCCTCAATTTCATTGTAATTACGAACAAGTTTGTATCTGTACTTTCCTTCCGGAAACCGTTTTACCAAACCATCAAGTTGTTTGTAAAAATCATATTCCATTTCAAGATCCTTGAAATAATCAGTCATGGCCTGCACAGCATCTACCCTTTTCTTGCCAACACCGGTAGCGAAGTTTGAAGCGATATCCTTGATGAATTCATTTTTTATTTTATTTACAAAAAACCACTTTTCTATGGGGTAAAGGGAAACACATACAATAGAAACCCCACCTTTTGCCAAACTGGTAAAATTGGATTGTGAAAATTTAGTCAAATGGATAATGTAATTAATAAGCTTGTCCAAGAACGAGGGCGGATTGTATCTCCAAATACTATTGGTTCTTCTTCTATTTGGATTGTTCTTACCTATGACGTCGTAATTATAGCTTTTGCCATAGGGCTTCATTGCGGAATGGCAATGAAAATCCACATAATTATTCTTCTCAAATGCCATACACATAAAGTTTTTGTGGTTCCCTTAAAATTATAGATAATTGAACAAAAGACAACAGGGGTTTCCCTCCTTTTTTATATCTGTTATCCCTTGAATGCTATTTAGCTAAATTTATACGAACCGTTTTTTGCTTTTAAATTACAGTAGTCACCAAACCTTATGTCTTTAAATCCGTTAATTTTATAAGGTAAACACCAAAGGAGTACTAAAAATCACTATTCTGGAGTGCCAATTTTTGGCAAATACAATTCAGGTAAGCCTGCACTCTTTAAAATAGTATTGTACTCTGAAATATCATTGGTTTTGAGACTTCGCAAACTGGCTTTCAGCCTAGTCCACTGTTGTAAATAGTCTTTTTTGACATCACGAACACCTTGGGTAACCGGTAAGTTTCCTTTACCAATCCTATTAAGAAAATCCTTGAATTTTATTAAAAGACGAGCTTCAAACATATAGTTGCTTTGATAGGTTCGCATTTCTTTTTGAAGGATTTTGGCAATCCAATCATCGATGGTTTGATTTAAAGCATTTCCTTGTTTTTTGATATTGTCATCCGTTGTAACTTCCAATAAGAAATCCAATTGTTGCTTTATTTTATGGAGGTCGCGAACTCCTTCCGCCATTTCAGTCGCGCCTTCATAAATGGATTTCGATATTTTATCACGCTCGTCATAAGCCGCAGCAACATTTTGGATACTGTTCTCAATTCGTGGATCAATCTTGATTTCAAAATCTTGGGTCTGGATGAAGTCACCTATATTCAAAAGCGCTTTATACTTTCCAGGGGCAGCATTGTATGCCGTTAAGTCTCGGTTGGTGGTATACAATTCCTTTAAACAGTCAAATCGTCCAATTTTCATATTCCATTGATAACGATGTGATCCAACTTTCTTTTTAAGCTGCGGTTTTACCAATGTATCGCAACCTACCATTTGCATGTTGGTGAATTCTGAATGAATGACTTCACCCCTTCCATCCATAATTTTAAGAGACATAGGAGTAGTTTCGGATACTTCCTTATTGAGAACATAATGGATTTGTACTCCTGGTGGTGGATTCTCGCCATATCCACCATCGATACTGTAGGCCACCGAAAGTTCAGCATAAATATCTCTAGGTTGATACAGGTAAAAATCGGCTTTTGTTACCTCTTCAGAAATTTGATGAAGTGGTGATAGGTCATCCAAAATCCAAAGAGCCCTACCCTGTGTGGCAACAACTAAATCCTTTCGTTTTACTCGAAGGTCGGTAATGGGTACTTCCGGTAGATTATTTTGCAACGGCAACCACAGTTTTCCCTCATCGAATGACACAAAAACACCCGTTTCTGTACCGGCATATAATAATCCTTTTCGGTCTGGGTCCTCGCGCACACTTCTGGCAAAGGTATCTCCAGGTAGCCCATTTACTATTTTTTCCCAAGTAACACCGTAGTTCTTCGTTTTGTAAATGTGGGGTGTAAAATCATTCATTTTATATCCTGCTACGGCTATATAAGATGTTCCTGGATCATGAGGGGATGGTTCGACCACATTGATAATACTTTCCTTTAGTCCTTTTGGGGTAACATTTTTCCAACTTTTACCGGCATCTTGGGTTACATGCACCAAACCGTCATCCGAGCCAACCCAAATAACACCCTCTTTAATAGGGGATTCCTCTATATTAAATAGATTATTGTAACTCTCGGCCGTAATCTGCTCATTACTAATAGGTTTACCCCCTTTGCCTTGATGTTCTTTATTATTACGAGTAAGATCTTCACTGAGGACTTCCCAAGTAACCCCTCTATCTATGGATTTCATTACATATTGTGAACCATAATAAATTACTTTCGGATTATGCGGTGAAACAATAACCGGCCCGTTCCAATTTGCACGATACTTTAAATTTTTCGGTTGCTCCCCGGTTACTCTTGTGGGATATGGCATTACCGTACGGGTATTATCGATATCCCTGTCCCACTCCACAAAATTACTTGCAAAATAGGTAGAATACACAAATCGTGGATTGTCTGGATCCAATGCAACTGTAGAAGATTCACCTGCTCGCATGACGTCCCAATGCATTTCCCCAATGCCATCATCGACTACTCTACTATCAATGGCTATGGTACTGTTATCTTGCTGTCCTGAGTATACACGATACGGATATTGGTTATCAGTAATCAAGCGGTAAAACTGCCCAGTTGGTTGATTCATCATGGTCGACCATGTTTTTCCTCCATTGTATGTTATCGAGCCACCGCCATCATTCGCATTGATCATTATATCACTATTATTCGGGTTAATCCACAGATCATGGTGATCTACATGACTACCTTTTATTCCATTAAATGTTTTACCGCCATCAATTGATTTCATAGCAAAACTATTCATGACCCAAAGTTCGTCCTCATCATTGGGATCTGCGATGATATGCATGTAGTACCAGGAGCGGGCATAGGTCGTAGCGTCATTTGTTCTCTGCTTAAAACTCTCACCGGCATCCTCAGACCTATATACTCCGGCCTTATCACCTAAGGCATCAATAGCAATATATACGACATCAGGATTCGCAGGAGAAATAGAAACACCCATCTTACCTTTCAATTCCGGTAATCCTTTGGTGATTTCTTTCCAATTCTTGCCACCATCAGTGGTCTTGTAAACTCGGCTGCCTGGGCCACCACTTTGCACAACCCAAGGCTTACGATGAAAATCCCATGAAACGGCCATCATGAAATTTGGATTATTAGGATCAACGGTCATATCCACAATTCCCGAATTTTCATTCACATACAATATTTTTTTCCAAGTCACTCCACCGTCTTCAGATAGATAAACACCTCTTTCTTCATTAGGCCCCCATGGATTACCTTGTGCTGCAACATATACCTTATCAGGATTGGTAGGATGTACATAAACATCGCTGATATGCCTTGTTTTTTCTAGCCCCAAGTGTTTCCAAGATTTACCTGCATCCATTGATTTATAGAGTCCATCACCATGGGAGGTTTTCACCCCACGAACCGGGGATTCCCCTGTACCTACATAGATGATATTCGGATCAGACGCTGATACGGTGATATCTCCAATTCCAGTGGTATTAAAATATCCATCCGAAATATTGTTCCATGTATTGCCCCCATCGCCAGTTTTCCACACACCACCTCCTGTAGCACCCATATAATAAGTGAAAATATCTTCGGGGATACCTGTTACTGTGGTAGACCTACCACCTCGAAATGGCCCTATATTCCGATATTTCATCGATTCATACAGTTTTTCTGTGATAACAGGTGTTGTACTTTTCTTTTTCTGCGCAAATACCCCAGTAGTAATACAAAGGCAAACAAATATTGTATATATAGTGGTTTTCATATAGTGGTTATTAGTGTTGAAATTTAAATGGTATTGCTGAGAAATGAATTGCCATTTGGTCTTCATCCCATCAGTGCGTATTAAAAATTATTAAACTGCTTCTTATATTGGGTTGGTAGGTTTGGCATCAGCATTTTGCAGTACCACCAAAAGAAAAAGCAACTGTAAATATTCTTTGATTTAGACTGATCTAGTTAGTCTAGTGATCGTGTTTATATTTTATGTTGCAGGTAGTACATTCGTATGTATCTTCTTTTAATTTTATCTCATCCAATTTGGATGCAACTTCATTGATGAAATTATTATAGGTATTTGATTCCGGTGTAATGTTCCTCGCTTTAATTTGCTTATAAAACTCACCTTCCCATTCCTGTCTCCCCCAACAATTTGGACAAACACCTTCAGGGGCAACTGTGGTTTTACCATCATTGTCTTTATCCTTTAAAAAACGTTTTAAATTCTCTGCCAAACTCATTTTTATATTTTTTAGATAGCTATATTAAAGATACGAATTCCCTTCTGGATATCATATAATTTTAATTGCACAAATAAAGCAAGGATTCGCCACTATTCTTTGGTGCGAAAAAAACCCTTGAAATCATGTGTCAAGTTTTCTTTTACCAAGTTCTTTTTTTCTCTATAAGTTGATCATTTTACAGAGGGCTTATTGTGAGAAGAACTTAAGAAATCTTTGTACTTTTAAGTACAATCAAAAAACAAGAATCCATGAAAAATCTAATTAGGGGTATTCTAGCCTTTCTCGGAGCTAAAAAAATTGGTGGTGGCAAATGCGGCTGCTTTGGCTTTATTGTTGTTTTTATTATACTCTATTGGCTTTTAGGATACGTGTTCGAGGTATTCTAGAAGTGGTAATAATCCGTTGTATCTATATAGAAGTCTATAGCTCATATATACATATCCGTGTAATAATACTAAAGCAACTATGGAGATTTTTGATGGTACGATGGTCTGCGTAAAAACCTCATATTTGAAAATATTTGGATAGTTTTGCGGGTATCAAACGTATAGACAAATGCACACCCTTCGAATCCCAATCTTGATTCTTTTTTTTAGCCTGTTCTATGGGAATATCAATGCCCAATTGGTGAATATCGAATCAAAACGCATGCAACTAGATTCCATTCGTTTTGGATTAAAAAGCGATCTGCTGTTGAATTATTCCGACAACAATGGCGATTACCTCTTTGAATTGGGCTCCAACCTCACTGCACAATATAAATCCAAAGATCTTAAAAAGATCTACTTTCTATTGGGCAACTACAATCTGGTACGAAGTAACGAACAGGATTTTAGAAATTCTTGGTTCATTCATCTGAGGTACAATCAAAAACTTTCTGAATTATTTCGTTTAGAGGCCTTTATACAGCAGCAGAATAATGAACTGCTAACGATTACCAATAGGAGCCTGGTGGGAGCCGGGATTCGTTTAAAAGTGGTTTCAAACAAGGCGACCAAGGTTTATTTTGGCAATGCTTATGTGTATGAAATAGAAAAGATCAATACTACAGGCCAACAGTTCTATAACCATAGGAACAGTAGTTATTTGTCGGTTTCCCATGCTTGGAAAAAAACCAATCTAGACCTCACGGGTACGGTCTACTTTCAACCTTTATACAATGCTATTGGCAATCACCGCATCTTGCAACAGTATAAGGCGGAGCTTCCCATCAATAAAGTTGTAAGTCTGTCTGCCCTCTTCAATTATTTTTACAGTAGTTTTTCACCAAATGCAGACAAGGATCGTTCCTCAAACTTAAGTGTAGGGATTACTTTTAATATTTAATAGGAAAAAAATGCGATTGTATATTTAATGAATTTACAGAAAACCACATTTTAAGGCTAAAAATGTAACTTTTTATAAGCGTTGCAGTCTAGTAATTATAACCAAAACCTATTTAAAGATGTCAACCATTCCCACCAAGCCAAGAATTGAAATTGTAGATGCCCTCAGAGGGTTCTCATTGGCGGGGATAGTCATAGTGCATTTCGTTGAAAACTTTATTGGTTCGGCAGTGCCACTGAACGTATTGGAGGGCTTGCATGTAGGTCCTATGGATTATGTTGTGGATGCCTTTATTGGTCTATTCCTTAGGGGTAAATTTTTCGCATTATTCTCTTTTCTTTTCGGATTGAGTTTTTTCATCCAAATGGATAATGCACAGAAAATAGGTAACTATTTTGGTCCTCGATTTTTGTGGCGTTTGTTTATTTTATTGATTATAGGAGGCGTACACCATATGTTCTATCGGGGCGACATTCTTACCATCTATGCCTTGCTTGGCATTTTATTAATCCCTTTTTATAAATTGGATACCAAGTGGATTTTTGGCTTGGTGTTGCTCTTATTTTTGGGCATGGGCCGTTTTTTGGTATTTGCTCTTACCGGTGGTGATAATATAATTAGTCTTGGTGGGATTATGCCAGATGACCCAGAGTCCTTGGTTTACTTCAATATCATAAAAAATGACTCGCTAAGTGAGGTCTTTGTTTCCAATTCTACCATGGGTCATTTGAATAAATTGGAATTTCAGCTTGGGGTCTTCGGCAGGGGTTATCTCACTTTTGGATTCTTTTTGCTGGGTCTTTATGCCGGTAGGATCGGATTCTTCAAAAAGCTTGGGGAACATAAAAAACTGATTAAGAAGATACTAATTGGTTCCATTATTCTATTTGTGGTTTCAATTGCACTGACCATAGTTATATTTATGCAGCTAGGTGAGAATGTTGCTTTTGATAATTGGATGGCCATGCTCGGATTAACGGCCTATGACCTTAACAATATTGCAATGTCACTAATTCTTATCATGCTGTTTACCATGTTTTATCAAAAAAGTAAAGCGCAACATTGGTTGCAAAAGTTTGCACCCTATGGGCGTATGGCATTGACAAATTATTTCTTCCAAAGTTTGCTGGGTACTTTTCTGTTCTTCGGTTGGGGCTTGGGCTATTTGGTTGAATTAAGAAATGGCTATACATTCTTGATCGCAATCCTTGTGATTCTTGGGCAAATGCTTTTGAGCAAATGGTGGTTGAGCAAGTTTCAGTACGGCCCATTGGAATGGCTATGGC
>JBATIW010000498.1:0-1769 GCA_049668005.1 Maribacter sp. | reverse complement strand
TTTCAAACTTCGCATTAAAACTCTTGTCCTTGGCTCGCAGGCCATGATAGGCCAGGCGCAGATATTCATCCGCCAATGCATTGATATCGGTGGGCTCTTTTACACCACTACTGCTGCGGCTGTGTTGCAACATGCCTTTTACAATAGAATCGGCCCGTTTACCATGGTGATTTATTTTTTCCAGATTTTGTTTGATGTCGTCCGCGATTGCTTTCGCTTCTTTCAGATCTCCTTTCTCTAATTCTTCGTTCATCTCATCAATCAACTCATTGCTAACTTCTGAAAAATTATTCACAAAGTTCAACGGGTTTTGGATTTCATGGGCAATTCCGGCCGTGAGTTCGCCAAGTGACGCCATCTTTTCGGATTGGATGAGTTGTGATTGAGTATTTTTGAGTTCGCTATATGCTTTTTCAATTTTAGATTTGGCTTTTTGTTTTTCCAGAGTGTTGTGCCACAATATTCCTATAATCAACAATAGAACAAGTAGTCCGGCAATGAATACATAAAATTGTAAGCGGCTTTTAAATTTGGCCTGTTCAGAAATTATTTCCTGTTGTTTTAATTTTTCAGTAAAACCAATATTCTGCACCGCACGATCTTTATCCCTGCTGAAAATACTGTCTTTTACATGATGAAAATATTCAGTGTATTTAAGTGTACTGTCTATATTTCCTTTTAGTTTATATGCTTGCGCAATGTTATTTATTGAATTGAGCCAATAATGTGTTTCTCTTTCGGGATCTGAAGATTCGTTAACCATTTTGGCGTAATAAATAACAGAATCCAATTCTTTAGTGTTTTTAAATAAGGTTGACATACCACTATATATCTGTAAAGTATCGTGGAATGCTTCATTTTGTATTGCCAGCGGAATTGCCGAGCGAAAAGTAGCTAGTGCAAGCTTATAATCCCCTTTCAGGTTTTGTATGGTTCCAAGCATGTAAATTGGAAAATTCCATTTTGAGCCATTAAAAAGTTCATTTTGATTGATTGATTTTTGAATATAAAATTCTGCGGAATCTAATTGATTCATTTGTATATATGTTTCGGCAATTTCAGCTAAAGCCAACGGGTTAAGCCGGTGGCCCTCGAAGGTAAAGGCCCTGCCCGCAACATTATTAGATTCTGCTATTTGCTGGCAGGCAAAGGCATGCATTAAAGCGTTTTTGTAATCTCCAATATACCTGTACCAACCCTGCAATTGTAAATGCGTTTCAGCAACACCTGTAGTATAATTAATATCACCGTAAATCTTCAAGGCATCAAATAAATTTTGTATGCCTGTACTATAATCATTTAAAAAATTTCTATTTATGCCGGCAATTTGAAGATAACAATCTGCTTCCCCCTTCCTGTAATTTATTTTTTGCGCCAGCAATAATCCTTGCCGTACATATTTGAATGCAGAATCAACCTGTGTTTGTTGTCTGCTTAAATGAACCAAGGCATTCACTTGAACGGTATCTTGTTTTTGCAGATTTATTATCGTTTTTAAACTATCGACAATGGGTTGGTTTTGTGCAACGATAGTAGTAATGATAAATAAACATAGTGGTATCGCTATTTTGCTTTTCATCATTTGGTAAACTATTTTAATTTACAAGGGCAAATAAATATTAAATGCTGATCCTTCGTTTTCCTTTGTTTCCACCTTCATCCCAATGGCTTCTCCTTCGTAATACTATGGAGAAGGAGCTATCGGGACCCCCAGACCTATGCCGGCAAAATAATAGTAAATTCCGTACCTTTATTTTCCTTAGTTTTAA
>JBATIW010000497.1:0-4443 GCA_049668005.1 Maribacter sp. | reverse complement strand
AAGTCGGTATACTTGGTTTTGGTGGCGAGTTTTAAATCATCCGGTTTTTCCTGGGATTTATAGTGATATCCCAAATGGGAAAGACAAATGACCAAATCGCATTTTTCCTTTTCTTTTAACTTGGTTTCAATTTCAGAGGCTATTTCATAAGGGTCCAGATATTGGGTTTCTTTGAATAGTTTTTTAGTGACCAATCCATCAAGCTTAATCCCCAAGCCATATACACCTATTTTTAATCCATTCACTAGATAGGTTTTATAGGGTTTTACATGTCCGTTCAAGACCGTATTACTAAAATCGTAATTGGAGGATAACAATTCGAAAGAAGCATGTGGTAATTGCGCAAAGAGCCCATCAATACCATTGTCAAAATCATGGTTTCCAATAGTAGCGGCATCGTATTTGAGCTTGCTCATAAGCTTGAATTCCAATTCACCGCCATAGAAATTGAAGTAGGGGGTTCCTTGGAAAATATCACCAGCATCGAATAATAAGGTGTTTGGGTTTTCCCTGCGAACTGCATCAACCAAAGTGGCTCTTCTGGCCAGTCCTCCTAAATTTGGAAAACTCGAATGACTTTTCGGAAAGGTGTCAATATGGCTATGAACGTCATTCGTGTGTAGAATGGTGAGGTGTTTAGAGGTTTCACCCAAACAGGAATTCAATGATAATCCTCCTAAGCCAACAAATGTGCCGGCAGCAGTGGTTTTGCTTATAAATTTTCTTCTATCCATATTATTCCATATAAAACCTATTGTCCACTTTTGGAGCAAGCGTGTCTACTTTCTTGAAATAGTCGATCATGGCATTACGAATCAAATAATCAGTATCCGTAATCGAGGTGTTATTTTTGAAAAACCCCATATTATCCCCGCCAGACACCAAATAATTCGAAGTTGCCACATAATAGGTGCTTTCTGTATTCAAAAGTTCCCCATTTATTTTTGTATATCGTAGTTTTTTGTTTTTATCAAGTACAATTTGCAATCCCGCAATGGGGTGGGCCCGACCTGATTTTATTAAAAATGAAACCATTTCTTGAACATCAATACCCTTAATTTCGGCAATGACAATAGTATTCTCAAAAGGCATGACCTCAAAAGCATTTCTTGCACTCACATTACCTGCAGATATAATTGAGCGTATTCCCCCGTGGTTAAGTAAGACAAAATCGATTTCCTTATCCGTACGGGATTTAAAAATTGGATTTGCCTCAGAAAGTACAATGTCGGCCATTAGGTTTCCAGCCGAAGTATTGAATTCCCCATCGGTCTTTGTGATGACTTTGGGTGCATACGCCAAAGTACTGTCCAAAACCTCATTTATTCTTGTTCTATAAGGTGACACGAATTTTTCAATGGATGCATTCTGGATATAGGAACTATCTATCGGAATCTGTTTCCCCACAATTTTCTTGAGGGCTTTGTAATCTTGCTTGCAGGACGTTAATCCAATAAATGTTATAAATACAACAAAATGTTTAAATTTTAAACGCATTATAGTTTTTACATTAGCCTCATAAAAATGAGTGTTTATTATTTACATTTGTGTAAATGTAAAATTACATGTTTTTCAAAGGATTAAAGGAAAAATTCAAACACAAATCCGGTGTTAAATTTTTAAAGGAAGAATTGTTGAAACCTGCCACTACAGTTGAAAGAAGTGGAGGAATAACATCTATTGGCTGTATTGTTGATTTGGATAATTTTGATAAGCCGGAGCTTTTTTTCGAATTCGTTGATGAATATAAATTAACACCCAATGCAGTAAAGATAATTGGGTATAAAAATTATTATGACAAGAACTCACCATATTCAACCCCTGTGTTTTCCGATAAGGATTTGGGGTGGAAAGGCGCGATTGAGAATAGTTATGCATTGGAGTTTTTAAGTAGGGATTATGATTTATTGGTCAATTATTACAACGAGGATAATTTACTGCTGCAATTGATGACGGTAAAAACCAAGGCCCGTGTAAAAGTTGGTTTTAAGGAAGTGGATCAAAATTTGAATGATTTGATTTTGGAAATACCCATCAAGGATTTTAAAACATTTAAAATGGAACTTAAAAAATACTTGAAGGTTCTAAATGAAATTACATAATGGATAAATTGGTTGGTACGGGAGTTGCATTGATTACTCCATTTAAAAGTGATCTTACTATTGACACATTGGCTTTGACCAATATCGTGAATTATTGCATAGTTGGTGGGGTTGATTATTTGGTTATATTAGGTACGACAGCTGAAACCGCCACCTTGACAGAAGCTGAAAAAAAATTAGTGATTTCAACCGTTGTTAGTGCAAATGCCGACCGTTTGCCGCTCGTATTAGGCATTGGAGGCAATAATACTGCGGCAGTAATCGAAATGATAAAAAACCAGGATTTAACTGGCTTCGATGCTATTCTTTCAGTTTCCCCGTATTATAACAAGCCAACCCAGGAAGGTATTTATCAGCATTTTATGGCTATTGCCAAAAATTGCCCATTGCCCATTATCATTTATAATGTACCGGGAAGAACCGGTAGTAATGTCTTGCCGGAAACAGTAGTTCGCTTGGCTCAAGACGCAAGTAACATCATCGCTGTTAAAGAGGCCTCCGGAAATATGGTGCAAATAATGCAGTTGATCGAGCAGAAGCCGAAGGAATTCATGGTGATTTCAGGGGATGACATTACGGCACTACCCACTGTTTTGGCAGGAGGTTCCGGGGTTATTTCTGTATTTGGACAAGGATTGCCAACTGAATTTTCCAAAATGATCCAATTTGGTCTCAACTCAGCGGTAAATGAAGCGTTTGAGTTACAATATTCTTTATTTGATGGTATTGACCTTATTTTTGAAGAAGGGAATCCTGCTGGTATCAAGGCAGTCTTCGAGGCACTCGGTCTTTCCACGGCTGTAGTTAGGTTGCCGTTGGTTGAAGCCTCAAATAGCCTTAAAGTTAAAATACAGGAGTTTATGAAACCTTACGCAAGTCTTCGCGTTTAAGCTATTCCCTAAGTAACGTTAAATCTAAGCCAATTAAGGACAAAGAGTGATTTCGCCATATTATTTTAGCGCTTTAAAATATGTTTTTTATATCCATTGAGAATCAGTAATTTTGCAAAATGTTTTTTAAAATGAGGAATCTTATATCCTTTCTTGTCTTGATATTGGTTTTGTCGTCTTGTAACGAGTATCAAAAGGTGCTTAAAAATACAGATGTCAAGGCAAAATATGACCTTGCCCAAAAATATTATGAAGCAGAGGATTACAAACGGGCAAATCGTCTGTTTGAGCAGATTGCACCAAAATATGTGGGTAAGCCACAAGGTGAGCGGGTAATGTTCTTTTTTGCCAATACCTATTTTCAAAGGAAAGATTACAATATGTCAGGCTACCAGTTTGAACGTTTTATCAAATCTTACCCGAAAAGTGAAAAAGTTCCTGAGGCTGCATTTTTAGGGGCCAAGAGTTATTTCAAACTCTCGCCAGCCCATTCCCTGGATCAAACAGATACTGACAAAGCCTTGGTTAAACTACAAAGCTTTATAAATACCTATCCTGAATCGGAGTATTTTGCTGAAGCTAACGTAATGGCCAAGGAGTTAACGACAAAAAAGGAAAGAAAGGCCTTTGAGATAGGCAAGCAATTCAACAAACTTGGGCATTTTGATTATACCTTCTTAACGCCGGCCATTGCTGCGTTTGATAATTTCATTTCGGATTATCCGGGTTCAATTTTTAGGGAAGAAGCCCTGTATTTAAAGTTTGAGTCTGCCACGGAATTTGGTCTGAACAGTTTTTCCAGATTGAAAAAGGAACGTATGGAAAATGCAAAAACGGCCTATAATGCACTCAAAAAGCAGTTTCCTGAAACCAAATATGCCGATGAGGCCGCTAAGTTGCTTGAGAAAATTGAAAAAGACTTAGGTAAGAACATTACCAACAAAGTAGAAGAAACAAAATAAAATAGCTGTAATTATGAACATGAATGATTTAAAGAACTCACAAGCGGCCGTTTCAACGGTAACGATCAATAAAAATGAGTTTGATAAAAAGACAGATAATATATACGAAGCTATCTCAATAACTGCCAAAAGAGCTATCCAGATCAATTCTGAAATCAAAAAAGAGCTCTTGGAAAAATTAGAGGAATTTGCTACTTATAGCGATAGTCTCGAAGAGGTTTTTGAAAACAAGGAGCAGATTGAGGTATCCAAATTCTATGAAAAGCTTCCTAAACCACACGCTATGGCTGTTGAGGAGTGGTTGATGGATAGGATTTACCACAGAAATACAGAGAAAGATACAGAGTAATATGTTAGGCGGCAAGAATATCCTTTTAGGCATTACCGGAGGAATTGCTGCATATAAAACTACCTTTCTCGTACGTTTATTGATAAAAGCTGGCGCAAATGTCAAAGTTGTTTTGACCGAAAGTGCCAGCTCTTTTGTTT
>JBATIW010000496.1:0-12225 GCA_049668005.1 Maribacter sp. | reverse complement strand
TAGTCGGTCAGGTCGGGATTTACCTTTTTAGTGAGGGGAATATTATTATACCTATTAATTAAATTACTCCAAATTTGATCTGCACCTACTTTTTCGAATGAGCTTTTTATAATTGGATTGAATTTGGCGTATAAAGGAGTTTTAGTAGCATTTGTAAGGTATTGGGTTGCTGCGTCATCGCTACCTAACAATATGTTTTTGGCATCATTGAATGTAATACCCTTTACGGCATCAATGAAAATGGGAGTGGCCTCGCTTACCGCATCTTCCGCTGCCCTGTTCAAGACTTTCAAGCCCTCATCGGCTAAGTTGCCCAGACCTATGTCCCTCAAGGTTTTATCAACTTTCTGGAGTTCTTCGGGCAGTAATATCTTGACCAAGTCGTTTTTATAAAATCCATCTGTCTTTGTTAATTTGCTTACCTGTTTCTCAATACCCATATCCAAAGCCTCTCTTAAACCTTGTGCAATTTCCAAATTGCTGACAACAGTTCCTCCCTGTGGTAGTTGGTTTACAACCTGCTGCAATTCACTACAGGCATAACTTTGGAGTATAATTATTAATACGAATAAGTTTCTTTTCATGTTATATGTTTTGATTTATTTCCAGCTATGAAAAAATGACGGTCTTATTATTGTAGACCATGGTTTTTCGTTGTACATGTAGGTTTACAGCTCTTGAAAGCACTATTTTTTCCAGATCCCTGCCCTTGGCTATGAAATCCTTTATGGTATGGGAGTGTGAAACAGTGGTCACATCTTGCTCTATGATTGGGCCAGCATCAAGTTCTTCCGTTACATAATGACTGGTAGCTCCAATAATCTTCACCCCTCTTTCAAATGCCGCATGATAGGGCTTAGCTCCTGCAAAAGCTGGTAAAAATGAATGATGGATGTTGATGATTTTATTTTGGAAATCGTTGATCAACGAACTACTTACGATTTGCATGTATCTGGCCAGGACAATGAAATCAACTTTATGTTCTTTCAATAAATTCAATTGTCTCTTTTCAGCTTCTTTTTTTGAATCTTTTGTAACTGGGATATGATAAAAAGGGATATTGAATTGTTTGGCGATATAACCCAATTCTTGATGATTACTAATTATGAATGGAATTTCAACTCTTAATTCACCAGAATTGAATCTACTTAATAGATCATAGAGACAATGATTGTATTTAGAAACAAAGATGGCCATTTTAGGCAGGACATCGTCCAAGTGCAAACTCCACTCCATTTGAAAAGGCTCGGCCAAAATTGAACTGAATTCTCTTTTGAACTCAACTATTTCAAGCTCATTGTTTTCGAAATCACTTTCCAATCGCATGAAGAATACGTCTGCTTCTTTGTCTACATGTTGATCAAGATATATGATATTTCCCCCTTTGGAATGAATAAAACCTGTAACCGCACTAATAATCCCCGATTGGTCGGGACAATGAATTAATATAGTAGTTTTCAATCTAAATGTTTTATGCTCAAAATTAAAACTTTAAACACATCAAACTATTGTAATAATGTTGTTTTTTATTGAAGAAAGATTATTTGATTGGGCTATGGCAATTGTACATTCCCATTGTCAGGTAAAGACCCTGTCCATTTTTTGAACGATTTTCTAAAGCTTTTTATTTCTTGACGTAGTAAATTCAAGTACTCCTTTTCCTTTACGCCATCCCGTTCTAAACCAATACAATATGAATTTATGTTCTTTAACATTATATTGATATAAGATACATTTCTTAGTTTTTCATCATGGGATAAAGAAAACTCAGTCTGTGCAATTTTTTGTGGAATCAAAATGGCATCGGTTAATAATGAATCTGCAATAATGTCCCTGAGACTATTGGATTTGTAAAGCTTTAACAAATCTTTGTTGAATGTTACATACGAGGCAATCTCTCTGCTCATAGTGCAGAGTTCAAGAGCTTTCCTATAGACAGGAATCGTTCTTAGATTTTTGTGGGACATGATATTATATAGCAATTTTCTTAGTATAAAGTTACACTAGAAATTTAAAATATGTCTTTTGAATTAAAAGTTAAACTTAATTTATACCTTTGATTGTAAATTAATTTATAGTGAAAGCTTTAAATAATGCTATTGATAAACTAAGTTGGCATATTCTTCAGTGTTTACAACGGAATGCAAGGGAATCTTTTGCCAGTATAGGTCGAAAAGTTGGCTTAACGCCACCGGCCGTTGCAGAGCGTGTTAAAAAACTGGAAGACATTGGCGTTATTCAGGGATATAAAGCTATGGTTTCACATACGCTAACAGGACATCAGCTTAAAGCAATCATAACGCTGCGGGCGTTTATGGGTAAATTGAAACCTTTTCTAGAAACGGTAAAGGGCTTTGATGAAGTCATTAACTGTTATAGGGTAACGGGCAATGAAAATATTGTCATGGAAGTGGTCCTGAAAGATCAATTTCATTTGGAGCGATTCATCGATAAATTGATTCAATATGGTGAGGCCCGGACCCATATTATACTTTCCGATGTTATTTCCGGTGCTCCAATTAGCAAATAATATCATTTGAAAACACAATATTATTCATCATATACTATGATGCCAAGAAGGTAATTTTATTATATCAACGAACTAACATCTATAGAATAAACGAATACGTGCAATTGGCTATTGTACTTAATGGTGTTATGTCGTTCACAATCGCCACTATCATTAGTGCTGACTGCAGTGGTTTGGCCACAGCCGGTTATCTCTTGGCCTGGCTTTAGAAGTTCGTTTTGGTAAAAATGCTTCTGGATTGGAAAAGGTAAAATCGAGGAATAAGATTATTTTCAATTACCTTAGTTGTATCTTTAATATGAATATTTTGGCTAGATTTTTGATGTATTAATTGGCATGAAGAAATTATTACTTGTACTTACCTTAGGTGTTTCCTTTTTATCAACAGCCCAAGAACTAACACTTAAAAAAGGGGCACTAATGAAGCGCATAGCAGTAAATGATACTGTTGCTGAAAATTTCGCGCTTTATTTGCCTACAAAATTCGAAGCTTCCAAGGCTTGGCCCGTAATTTTTGTTTACGACATGCAAGGACGAGGGGATATGGTATTGCGTATGTTTTTGGGTGCTGCAGAAAAAAATAACTACATATTGGCGGCATCGAATAATGTGAATGATAGTCTATCACTGACCCAGAATGTGCTGATTTCCAAAAGAATGTTCAATACGGTTTTTGCGTTATTTAAAATTCAAAAAGATAGGGTGTATACCGCGGGCTTTGATGGTGGTGCCCGAATTGCTTCTGTAATGCCGACTTTTATGAACCAGATTGCAGGGGTTATTTCATGTGGGTCTACTGTTGGCAATAAAGAAATATTGTCCAATAAAAATCCATTTCATTTTGTGGGTGTAGTTGGTAATGAGGATTTTAACTATCCAGAGATGGTTAAGATGGAAAAGCTCTTCGATTTAATGAAATTCCCTAATCAGACATTGGTTTTTGATGGGGGACATAAATGGCCTTCACAACAATTACTTTCACGAGCAATCGAGCTTTTTGACCTTAGCGCTATGGCCAAAAAAATAATTCCAGTAGATACCGCTTATATTAATGAAAGTTATGGGAGAAGACTATTGGGAATAAATGAAATGATTGCCCAAAATAAAGTAGTTCAAGCGTATACTGAGCTCGGCGAGATAATGGATGTCTACAAACACTTCAAAAATGTAGACTCCCTTAAAGATAGCAGAAAAATTTTAAAGCGGGGTACCGCTTATAGGACACAAAATAGGAGCCGTAATACTTGGTTATTCAAAGAGTCGCTTATAAAGGATGATTACGATTATTATTTAGAAGAAGATATTCTTACTTACAACTATAATAATTTAGGTTGGTGGAATTATCAAATGGGTGAATTGAAAAAGTATAAGAATAGCAAGTATATCTATCAACGACAAATGGGAGTCCGGCTCGAAGGTTATTTGAATGCCCTGATTGCCGATAATATGGATATAATTGCTTTGGATAACCCGATTGATGAGGAGGCATTGAATTTTCTTTGGATGTTGAAAACCATAACATCCCCAGACGATTTTTCGAATTATCTCAATGTGATTTCCTGGAATGCAAAAGTAGAGGATTATGGTACTGCCTTGTATTACCTGGAGGAACTTCTAAAAAGGGGATATACCAATACTGAGGAACTTTATGCCCTGGAACATACAGCACTATTTCGAATTACACCGGAATTTAATAAAATGGTAGCGAAGTATCTGAAAAAAGCGAGGTATGAAATCATTCAAGAATAAGGTTGGGAACTTTAGAGATATCCCAATCAATGACAAGTCCTTTGGCAATTGACGCTGCAATTTCCTTACCATATAAAACTTCACATAGATAAAGTGCGGCTTCAAAACTTTTAGCACCCCCAGCAGACGTAATATATTTGTCGTCATGTACAAAAAGCACATCCTTAGCAACATTTAAGTGAGGGAATCTCTTCCTATAAAGTTCAATATCACTTGGGAATGTTGTGGAAGTAACACTATCCAAAACGCCAGCCTTGGCCAATACAAATGCACCATCGCAATGCGAGGTCATATATAGCGCATTTTTATCCACATTCCTGACAAAATCAAGCATTAGCGTGTCTTTTAAGTCACTATCCAGATGGTGTTCGGCACTTGGCACCACGAGAATATCTATTTGGGGTAAAGTATCTTTTGTATAATCAAAATCAGCTAATATGCGTATCCCTTCAAAAGTGGTAATCGGATCTAAGGTATTCGCGACCGTGAATGTATTCATGGCCTTTATTCCCTTTCTGAATTGCGTATGTTGAAATATATCAAAAGGAGCGGTAAATTCTGTATTATAAGTGCCATTCATAATAAGAAAAGCCACATTGTAGCGCCCTACTTTTATTTCAGGCATATGCCGCTCTTTTTTTAAAATCGTTTGTAATTCCTCTTTTTTGGTATTACATCCCAATGAAAAAATGAAGATTAAAAATATGAGATAGGTATATTTCATTTGGTTACTATTCATGTCTTTTTATACTGTTCTTTAAAAGTAAAAGTAGCAATATACCCAAAAAGCATATTACGGTTATGCTATACCAAGTAATTTCATATCCAAAATGGGCAACGGAGCGCATACCTGAATTGTGGCCAAACACATGTGCCAATGAAAAAGAAATACTATATAACGCCATATATTCACCCTGATTACCACGTTTTGCACGATCCATGGCGAAAGCATTTGAAAATGGGAACGCAATCATTTCGCCAATGGTCATTAGTAAGATGCCAATTGCCAGAATACCGATCCATGAAATTAAATTCAATATTAAAAAGCTAAAGGCGGTTAAGACGAGTCCAATGATAATACCCGAAATTTTAGACCAAGATCTACTCTCCAAATACTTGATCAATGGCATCTCAAAAGCAAAAATAAAGAATCCGTTCAATGCCAATAGCAGGCCTATTTGAAATTCACTTAATGAATGAACTTCACTGTAATATACAGGAACGGTAGAAAAGTATTGTACGAAGGCAAATCCAAACAATACCATTGCCGCAATAAATAATAGGTACTTCGAATCGCGATAAGCCGATTGGGGTGATTTGTGATGAACATTATCCAGAACGACAGATTTTCTGGGATTGAGCACGATTAATAATAAAGTTCCAGCAAGAATACATGTTAAACCATCTACCCAAAACAAGGCACTATAACCTAAGGAACTTATGATAATTCCACCAAGAGCCGGACCGGCAGAGAATCCTAGGTTTATTGCCAAGCGAATCAAAGAAACGGACCGTGTTTTATTTTCGGCTTTACTATAAGCATTAAGCGCCACATATACTGCAGGTCTAAAGGCATCAGCAAAGGCCATAAGAATGAAAATACCGATGCAAATTGACCAAAAATCAGTAAGGAATTGAACCCCAATAAATAAAATCCCTGTGGCAGCCAGACTAAGGAGCATTACTTTGTAATAACCCATTTTATCGGTTAGTTTACCTCCAATCCACGCGCCCACTAAAGAGCCGAGACCGAAGCTAGTCATTATGCTACCTACATTTTCCAAGGTAAATCCAAGACTTTGGGTCAGGTACAATGATAGAAAGGGAATAACCATTGTGCCGGCTCTATTCACCAAAGTGATCATTGCAAGCCACCACACTTCTCTTGAAAGTCCTTTGAACGAATTTATATAATTTAAGTATAGCTGCCTCATTTTAACTGCATACAAGAAAAAAGCCCTGACGGTGCCATCAGGGCTTTATGAATATTTAATGATTTACTCGATTTTAAACTCAACAGCGCTGGATCCATTTTTGTAGATATCTTATTGAGGTGTAATAAATCGACCAATGACTCATTGTGGATTCTGATTTGGAACAAAGCTACCTAAAATCACCATAAGTTGTATTTTTGGTCACAAATTCAATTATAATGAAGAAAGTCCTTTTTGTGTCGTTCGTTTTATTGGTTGTACTATGCTGTAAGCAAGGTAAGAAGTACCATGATGAAAAGAAAATGGAAACCGCGTATGTATCAGAGCATACATTGAAGGATATTTTGAATTTTCAATCTAAATTGAACGATGAATTCAAAAATCCAGAAACTTCCCCTTTGCCCGACA
This sequence comes from Maribacter sp., assembly GCA_049668005.1. Classification (GTDB taxonomy): domain Bacteria; phylum Bacteroidota; class Bacteroidia; order Flavobacteriales; family Flavobacteriaceae; genus Maribacter_A. The sequence goes on along the minus strand of JBATIW010000496.1, from coordinate 5,604 downwards.
GATATCGTAAAGAATTTGAAAGTCTTGACTTTTTTCAACCGGATACAAGTTATGTGGTCAGGGCTAAATTTGTTTTAACACCAGAAGCACTACCTTTTTTAATGCCCACAACTACTGATCGAAAATCTGAAGAGGTTGTTTACGGTATTGCCCATTTTAAGCTTAATGGCAAGGAACATCAATTGGAAATTTATCAGAATAGGAAACTGATGCTTGATGAAGAATTTAAGGATTATCTCTTTTTACCTTTTTCCGACCATACCAATGGTAAGGAAAGTTATGCTGGTGGAAGATATATTGACCTGTCAATACCCAAGACAGATTCAATTGTAATTGATTTCAATAAAGCGTATAACCCTTACTGCACCTATAATAAAAAATTTTCGTGCCCAATTGTACCCAGTGTAAATGCATTAGACATTAGTATTTTGGCCGGGGTTAAGGATTTTAAAAAGGGAAAAAAATAAAAACCCTGACTTTTATGCCAGGGTTTTCAATTAACTCAACTATAATAAATCAACCAATTATTATTTTTAGAAAGAATATATTGCCGCTATTAAGAATGATGATAGACTTTTGGATGGTGCGCCATCGTTATCAAAATAAGGCTCTACATCACTTCCCCAAGAATCCAATCTAATCTCAGGTTTGATCATAAGATTTTCGACCGTAAAACTACCTGTCAGAGTTGCAGCAAATACGCTCGGATCATCAGATACTGCATCAGAACGAGTGGCGAAATATTCACCTCTTAAACCTATAGTGAAATCATCGGAAGCTGCTAATTGTGGATATAAAGCCGCTCCGGAAAATCCTTCACCTTCATTATCCGCATAAGCTGCATTGATTCCTAAAAAGAAATCGTCCGATAAATCAAAACCGCCAGTGTAGTCCACTTCAAAACCAAGTACTTCCCCACCATCATAATAGAAATTCAAAAATTGTCCGGAATACCCTAATTGCGCTCCCAAAGAGTAAACCCCTGTTAGGTTATTGTTGGTATCCGTTACATTCATAACAGCAAGCATTAAACTGGCGTCATCGCCCAATGTAAAATCCGCTTTTGCACCTACGTGCGAAAAAGGACCATTAGAGAATAAATAAGAAGTGCTGTAGTTAAAATTTCCTACAGGGGAAATAACCTCATATCCTAAAAAAGTATTGAACCTTCCCATTGTTAATGTTGTTCCTTCGGAAACGTTCCAATAGGCATATAATTGGTTAAGATTATAACCGCCAGTTGCAGAATCGCCCCTTGGTCCAAATGTTACATCGGCAACAGCCCCTGTCTTTTCACCTTCATAGGCAGCCACGATGTTCGCCATACCCATTGCAAAACCTAATTCGTCTGCGAATGACGTTCCAAAAGATTGTGGCTCAGTGTCAGATGCGCTTAAATTGGTTTGGTAATAGGCATCAACACTCCCGCTAATACTAACTTTTTTTGGTTCTGTTTCCTCTTCCTGCGCAAAAGTTGCTGTTGCCGTAAGAAGTAGGGCTAAAAGAAACAAATATTTTACGTAATTTGTAGTTAAAATCGTTTTCATAAGTAAATGTTTTAGAACTCCCTTATTAAGGAGATTTTTAATGATTTAATTTTGTTATTTATTGAAAGCGTAATAAACGGAGCGTTCTGCAAAACGCTCCGTTCTTTTAATTTTATGAATTGTTCATTCTAAAGTCCGGATAAGCGTCCATTCCATGTTCGTGAATGTCCAAACCTTCAACTTCTTCTTCTTTAGATACACGGATACCCATTGTTTTCTTAAGAATAAAGATGATTATAAAGGCCGTTAGACAACAGAACACAGCAGCTGCTCCAACACCTGTTAATTGATATATAAACTGATCTACACCTGCCAAATCGCCAAATAGGCCTACTGCCAATGTGCCCCAGATACCACAAATAAGGTGTACCGTTACCGCACCTACGGGATCATCTAATTTCAGTTTGTCTATTAAAGCAACTCCAAGAACAATGATTACACCGGCTAAAAGACCTATGATAATGGCTTCTAATGGGGACATTAGGTCCGCTCCTGCGGTAATACCGACAAGGCCTCCTAGAATACCATTTAAAAACATCGTTAAATCAAAGTTCTTGTAGAGAACTGAAGAAGTAATAAAAGCTGAAACTCCTCCTGCAGCAGCAGCCAAACTCGTGGTTACTAGAACCAAAGAAGTTAATGCTGGGTCGGCTGAAAGAACTGAACCTCCGTTAAACCCGAACCAACCCAACCAAAGTATAAAGACCCCAACAGCGGCCAATGGAATATTATGGCCTGGAATAGCTTTTGGTTTTCCATCATCGCCAAATTTACCAATTCGTGATCCCAGAAGATAAATGAAGACAAGTGCTGCCCATCCACCAACGGAGTGTACTAAGGTAGAACCTGCAAAATCATAGAAACCAGCTTCATCCCCACCTAAAGTAGAAAGGAATCCGCCGCCCCATTGCCATGATCCAACAATAGGATAAACCAAGCCTACATATATAATAACGAAAATCATAAAGGAACCTAACTTTACGCGTTCAGCAACAGCACCCGATACAATTGTCGCTGCTGTGGCTGCGAACATCGCCTGGAACAAGAAATCGGTCCAGTACGTATATCCGCCATCTGCATATTCTGGTGTTAGTCCATCAGCTCCAATAGGAAGGCCAAAACCTCCAAATCCTACGAAGCCATTAAAATCACCTGGGTACATTAAATTGAAGCCCCCTACGTAGTATAATAAAAGTCCTATACATATAATAAAGACATTCTTGAATAAAATATTAATTGTGTTTTTTTCTCTGGTAAGCCCAATTTCCAATAAGGAAAATCCTGTGTGCATAAAGAAAACGAGGGCGGTACATACCATCATCCAAACATTGTTCGCTGTAAATAATCCTGCATCCATTTTGTAAAAGTTTAGTTGTTTAAAATTTAGTTGATACCCGAGTGTCCGTTTTCTTTGGTTCTAATCCTATAGGCCTCGACGATTTCGGAAACGAATACTTTGCCATCGCCGACATTGCCTGTATAAGCGGATTCCAAAATAGCATCTACTGTTCTTTCCAAAAATTCATCGGAAATGACAATAGATAAATATCTTCTTTGGATATCACTGGTACTATAGGAAATACCTCTATATACATGTCCTTGTTTCTCATTACCAACTCCGGTTACATCCCAGTAACTAAAAAAGTTGACCTCAATTTGATGCAATGCGTTCTTTACATCATCAAATTTTGATTTTCTAATAATTGCCTCAATTTGTTTCATAATTAATTTATTGATTACGCCGCCAAATATATATATAAAGAATACATACCCTAAAAAAAATAGGGGTATAAATTGTATTTTTATGGTTATAGCAAATTATACCCCTAAAAAATGAGGGTATTGATGAAAAAATAGAATAATTTTAAATTATAGAAGTTTTAAAAGAAAGGAATTCATTTTTAATTTGAAATAAATCAGTAAAAAATGTCTTTTGTTAAGGATAGTTCAAAGAATACCCTTAATCATAAATTTATGTGTAAGTTGAATGCATTGTTGCCGAATGGCCCTATTACATTAATTTGGAGAGCCATAACCCTAAAATCACAGCAAATATACCTACGGCAATGCTCGCAATAGTATAAAACGAAAAGTGAAGGATCTCGCCCGACTTAAGTAAGGACTGATTTTCCAAAGCAAAAGTCGAGAATGTGGTGAAGCCACCACAAAATCCCGTAGTTAATAATAAGGTTTGGTTTTGGGAAAGTAAATTACTCTTGTAAGAGATACCTAATACCAGTCCTATAATAAGGCATCCCAAGATATTGACTAAAAATGTTCCTAAGTAAAAGTGTTGAAAATAGGTATTGAAGGTTTTGGAAATTATATATCTAAGTAAGCTGCCTATGCCACCACCTAAAAAAACAAGTAAAAATTGCTTTACGGACATTGAATACAATTAAGATATACCTGGGCAATCGGAAATGGTGAATATAGTATCCTCAACCTCCTCTTGTTGTTGATATGATTTTAAGATTATAATCTTAAAGGTAAAAAACTAAACGGCTTTCTTGTATTTAGTGGCAAATAAATCTAAAGGATAGATTTTTGAAATCGTAGTATCGGAAATTTTATTGGGAGTCGTACTGGCTTTTTTATTAACGTTAAAATGATTTACTAGCATCATTCCTGCGTTAATACAAACTAGAAGAAGAACTATTGTTAAAAATGTCGTCATGAAATTGCCCCTTTACTTAAAATGATTAACGCAAAATTACGTTGTTTGGTATTATATACGGGTCAAATCACCTTAATTGTTGTCAAAACGTTAATTTTTGTGGTATATGCATGTTTTAGGCTAATTATTGAGCAAATACTTAATATAGAAAAGGATTAATAAGAAGATTACAAAGAATATCCCCACCCACTTGACACCTTTGTAATTTTTTGAATGCAATTTTTTATCTTTTTTATACGTAATGGCAATGACCAGGGAAAATACAATAATAAAGAGAATGGCAAAAATTAATTGTCCGGTGCTGAACATATTGGGTCTTATAATTAGTTATTCAGTTATAGAAAAAGTAGAAAGTATTGAATTTACTCATTATACCTAGCCAATTGTTGAGCGTGGTTTTTAGGTTGTGAATAAAATGATTCAACATTTCAATGCGTATTTTATATTTTTATACAAAGCTAATCTAATTGTATATAAATGAAGCATAAAATAAGTGCGGTAGAATTATTTCATAATTCATTCGGTCTGGGGGTTTCAAAGACCATGAGAGCTGATTTAGGCAAGGAAAAGAATTTGCTCCGGTTCAATTTGATGGATGAAGAGAACAAAGAGTATTATGAGGCAGCCAATAATAATGACTTGGTTGAAGTCGCCGATGCTTTGGGAGATATGCTTTATATACTTTGCGGTACTATCTTGGAACATGGTATGCAACATAAGATTGAAGGGGTTTTTGAGGAGATTCAACGAAGTACTAGGAGTAAATTAGGTGCGGATGGCAAACCAATTTATAGGGAAGACCGGAAAGTGCTTAAGGGACCGAATTATTTTAAACCTAACATTGAAGAGATTCTTGATAAATAAAAAAAGGGCCTTGGCCCTTTTTTTATTATTAAATCAATCAAATTACACCTTATATCTCCAACCAAATTTATCCTCACTTCTGTTATACTGAATATCGGTAATTCGCTTTTTTAACCTTGCGGCATAACCATCCGGAATTTCCGGCAAATCATAATCTTCATTTCTATAACCAAAGGTAGCGATAGGGGATACAACAGCAGCGGTACCGGCTCCGAACATTTCTTTTAATGCGCCATTCCTTGCGGCTTCAACGACTTCTGAAACAGTTATTTTACGAACCTCGACAGGGATGCCTTCATCTTCAGCTATTTTCAAAATGCTCTTACGGGTAATTCCATCAAGTATTCTGTCGCTGGTCGGGCCAGTAATCAAGGTGTCATTGATTCTGATGAAAATGTTCATTGAACCTGCTTCCTCAATGTATTCGTGTGTATTATCATCTGTCCATATCACTTGGTTATACCCTTTTTCAACAGCTAACTGTGTAGGGTAAAATTGTCCGGCATAATTACCACC
>JBATIW010000495.1:0-3781 GCA_049668005.1 Maribacter sp. | reverse complement strand
ATTCTGGATCATGTTCTATCGCTTTCTCAAATAGCGGAATGGCTTTTTCCAATCCTTCCTTAGTTCTGGAATAATAAGGGTCAAGTGCCTGAAGATAGTAATCATAAGCTAATAGATTTTCTGTTGGTTTTTTCTCAATTTGCTCCAGTTCAGCGGGTGTTACCATTACCTGAATGGCATCTGCGATTTTCTTAGCCACCTCATTCTGCAAGGCAAAAATATCCACGACTTTGCGGCTATACTGCTCTGCCCAAATATGTCTATCACTCGATGCCTCAATCAACTGGATATTGAGTAAAACCTCATCTCCAACCCGCTGACCACTGCCCTCTACAATGTAGTTGACATTGAGCTCTTTGGCTATCTCCGGCAGGGCTTTATTAGTGTTTCGGTATTTCTCTACAGACGTTCTACTGATTACCCGCAAGTCTTCTATCTTCTGAAGCTTGTTCAAGGCCGATTCCATAAGCCCATTTACAAAATACAGGTTGGTAGAATCGCTGCTCTCATTTATGAATGGCAAAACCGCTATGGACTTTTCAATTTCTACCTTGGCAATAATATCCTTTTTGCTGAAAAGTAAGAATGATACGACCACGACGATTGCGGATACCGCTGATATGATCTGCAAACGGTATTTCTTAAAAAAAGGTTGCTTAACTGGTTCGTTTTCTCCTTCTATTGTGCCTTTGCCAACCTCACCGGGTGGATAACCATACTGTTCCCTAAAACATTTAATAAAATAGGAGGTACTTCCAAAGCCTACTTGATAAGAAATCTCGGAAACCGTAAGGGAAGTTTGTTGGAGTAGCTCCATTCCTTCTTTAAGGCGAACTTGACGAATGAATTGACTTGCAGATAGCTGCGTTTGTTTCTTGATTTTTCTGAGCAGGTTAGACCGACTCATATTCATGGCGTCTGCCAGTTCGGACACTCCAAATTGGTCGTTAGCTAAATTCTGCAGAATTATGGCTTTCGCTTTTTCAATAAAGTCTGTCCTATTGGATGATTGGTTAGCCATGTTGTTTTTTGCTGGCCCTAAATTAGAAAAATATAAATAAAAATGTGTTATCCAGTTGGTCGGATATTTAGTGGAAGAGTCACCGTTTGCGTCATAATTGATATCCCTGCGCCATAGTTTTCATGCCGTCCTGAAACTTGACACCTTTGGCCGCATAGCTCATAGGTGTTGCATCAGCTTCTATCTGACCTTTGTAATATTAAAAATTTAAAGTCAACTATTTAAAATTGAAATCATGAAATCAAAGATTCACGAATACCTATTAAAATTAAATAACATAGTCATGAGTAAAACATTAAGAATTAATTCTATGAGAACAGTAGTAAACATGTCACTTATTCTCCTTTTACTTACATCTGCATGCGGACAGTCCGGCAATAAGCCAAAAGCTGAGGCAAACAATAGTACCCAAACCAAGTCGGTGGTTGAGACACCAGAAATCGATATTTCGACGGCAATACTATCTAATAATTTGGAAGCCGTTAAACAACACATTGAAGCAGGGACTGATATTAACAAGAAAGACGCCATGAGCGGCTCCACTCCACTAATCACTGCGGCGAGTTTTGGAAAAAATGAGATTGCCCAAGCACTTATTGATGCCGGCGCAGATTTAACTCCCAAAAACAACGATGGCTCCACTGTCTTACATGCGGCTGCGTTCTTTTGTAGCGTTGAGATAGTACAGATGCTTTTAGACGCCAAGGCTGATAAATCCACACGGAATAATTTTGGAGCAACAGCTAGGGAATCCGTAATGGGACCTTTTGCCGAAGTTAAACCCATCTATGAAATGCTTCAGCAACAATTAGGGCCCTTAGGCATGCAACTTGATTTGAACGAAATAGAAAAAACCCGTCCTGTCATTGCAATGATGTTACAGTAATTAATTATAAAGCAATACTTAAATGACAACAGAAAGGAGACACGATATCGACTGGCTACGGGTTATAGCTATTGGCTTGCTACTCATCTATCATATAGCCATAATATTTCAACCGTGGGCCATGTTCATTGGCTTTATCAAGAGCGATGAGCTCTTAGAGGGCTTATGGAAACCCATGACCATGCTCAACGTCTGGCGGATTCCACTTTTATTCTATGTCTCCGGAATGGGGCTTTATTTTGCCATGCGCAAACGAAATTGGAAGCAATTGCTTATGGAGCGGACCAAGCGAATTCTTTTGCCTTTCCTCTTTGGCTTTGTGGCTATAACTACGCTGCACATGTTTATTTTTCAGGGATACTACAACATTCCCCTAAGCTATTATCCACATGCGGGGCATTTGTGGTTTTTAGGAAATATATTTGTGTACGTACTGTTGCTATTGCCACTTTTCTCCTATCTGAAAAAGAATGGGAACGGTAGACTTAGGAAAGGATTATCCACGCTTATGAACCATCCCGGTGGACCTTTGTTGATGGCTGTGTTTTTTATCATGGAAGCCGTATTGGCTAAGCCCCAACTCTTTGCATTATACGCTCAGACCTGGCATGGCTTTTTCCTTGGGTTTCTTGCCTTCTTTTTCGGTTTTATTTTTATGTACAGTGGCAAAACGTTCTGGCAAACCGTTTTGAAATGGAGATGGTTATACCTTGGTACCGCGGCCGTATTGTATGGTATCAGATACTTTGTTTTTGCAACGGAAGCACCTGGGTACCTGATGGCCATTGAATCCAATTGCTGGATCTTTGGGGTTTTTGGATTCGGTTACAAGTATCTGAACAAGCCAAGCACCACTTTGAGCTATTTAAGTCAAGCCGCGTATCCTGTATACATTATCCATATGTTTGTACTGTACGCCGGGGCCATGATCATTTTGCCTTTAGAGATACCCGTAGTACTAAAATTAATAGCAATTGTATCATTCACGGGTATTGTTTGCTATCTTATCTATGAATTCATCATAAGAAGAATCGGTTTCCTAAAACCTTTATTCGGACTGAAGTGGAAATTCAACCGTGTGGCTAAAACTAAAAATCTATTAGAACCCAATAAATCAACGCGACAACAAATCATAAAATAGATAAACTACAGCATGAAGAAAACAAAACGAATACTCAGAATAGTATTTATTATTGCAAGCATATCTTCTTTGTGGTTTGTACCATGGATACTGGTAAAGGCTTGGATTTTACCACGGCCGGATACGGTTCAGGAACAACTCAAAGAGGGAATTGGTCATGGATTTGATGGAATGATTGTTTACGTGGACCAAGCTGGGAAGCCACCCGAGTTGTATGCAGCAGGCTGGCATGACCGAAAAAATAAGATACCTGCCGACCCAAAGGCCTTATTCAAGATTGCCAGTATTACCAAATTATATGTTGCCGTTGCTGTGGCTAAATTGGTAAAAGGCGGACGTTTGTCTTTGGATAAAACACTCGCTGATTACTTTCCCGAACTTGTGGGAAGAATTGAAAATGCAGAAAGAATCACCTTGAGAATGATGGTGCAGCACCGGAGTGGCATTCCCAATTTCGTAGATCATCCTGATTATTGGAGAAAACCGCCAAAAAACAAACAAGAAACACTTGATTACGCACTTGATTTACCAGCTGACTTTGAACCGGGTGAAGATTATGGCTATTCAAATACGAATTATATGTTGATTTCCGACCTCATTGACAAAGTGCTGGGTTATAGTCATCGACAATATATCAGGGAGGAAATTTTGATGCCTCTCAAACTCAATAATACCTTCGGTTCGCTGCAAGAAGTGGATATAAACGATGTTATGAGTGGCTATTATGTTGGCT
>JBATIW010000494.1:0-7973 GCA_049668005.1 Maribacter sp. | reverse complement strand
ATTATATGGTATCCGAAGCGGCATTTTCATTAATGAAGCCGGATGTATTATTATTAAATACGGCCCGTGGGGCCTGTGTAGATACAAAAGCCTTGATCAAAGCATTGGTGGCGAAAAGGATAGCTGGGTATGCGGCAGATGTTTATGAGAAAGAAAAAGGAATATTCTTCAAGGACAATTCTGATCAGGGAATTCATGATGATCATTTAAAAACCTTGCTTTCCCTTGAAAATGTATTGCTTACACCGCATCAGGCATATGTTACCAAAGAGGCCTTGAGCAATATCGCCGAAATAACGTTCAATAATTTGGATTGTTGGGTCAAAGGGGAGACTTGTAAAAACGAATTGGGATATGAAACCTTGGTACTATAACAAAGGACTAAAGACTTTGGCAATACCTTCTTTTAACTTGTCTAAATAAGGTCTGTTTTTAAAGGTATCATATACAAGAGCTGGGCTATGTTCAACCTCATTTAAAAATTCCCGCTTTAATAAATGGGCAGTCTTCTTATCATAAACCAGGGCATTTACCTCATAATTCTGTTCAAAGCTGCGAATATCAATATTTGCGGTACCTATTGACACGATTTCATCGTCAGAAACGATGATTTTGCTATGTAAAAACCCATCTGGAAATTGATAAATTTTCACTCCGGCCTTTAACAAGGATTCAAAATAGGAGCGTACACTCCATTTTACCAAAACACTATCTGCTTTGGCGGAAACCAATAATCGTACATCAACACCGCTATTCGCAGCTACCTCAAGTGCACGGAGTATTGCTGTTCCCGGTATAACATAAGGGTTGGTTATGTAAATGTATTTTGTTGCATTGTTTATTAATGAAAAATAGGTCTGACCAATTGGGGAAAAGTAATCATCTGGTCCGCCGTAAACTATTTGAACGATTTGATTTCCAATAGGTTTTGATAGTCTGGGTAGCTCAACTTCCAATTCCGATGTATCTCCGGAAACCAAAAACCAATCAATGGCGAATACCACTTGAAGGTCCAATACGGAAGCGCCTTTTAATTGCAAATGCATATCGTGCCATTTTCCCAAGACCAGATCACCTTTTAAATATTTATCGGATATATTGATTCCGCCAGTGAATGCAACTTCCCCATCAACAATTATTATTTTTCGATGATTCCTGTAATTGACCGAAGCTAGGAATCTTCCCAATCTGAAGGGCAAAAACGGATATACTTCAACGCCAATGGCCTTTAATTCCTTGATATATTTTTTGCTTAAAGAATAGCTGCCTATACTATCGTAAATGACCTTTATCCTTACCCCGTTTGCTATTTTTTTTCTGAACAATACGAATAAACGGTCTGCAAGCTCTCCTTCCTCAAAAATATAATATAGTAGATAGATGTATTTATCCGAAGTTTCTAAGGCATGGAAAATAGCGTCAAAAGTAGCCTTGCCATTTTTTAAGACTACAACCTCATTATTTTTGGTGGGTTTTAATCCAGAAGTTTTTTTAACAAGACGGGACAGGTTATTAAACTCCTCTGAATCTTCAAATAAGGGTTTTTGGGTACCTTGATTTTGTCCAATTCTTTTTAAATATTCTTTTATGGCTTTATCTTCCTTCAAGTCTTTCCAAGAATATTGTCTTCTATTCCTTCCAATCATCCAATATAGCAAAATGCCAGCTATAGGAATTGTGAAAATCGTTAAAAGCCAAGCCAAGGTCTTGGCTGGCTTTATACCATTGACCAAAAGGCTAATAACCATCCCTATGGCTAAAAGCAGGTATATTATCAAGGCAATGATCCAATACATTAATCTGTTCTCAGGAATATATTTTAAAATTAAACAAAACATCAAGTATCATTATATGATGATTGTCATTCCTTTTGAAATATATCTTGTTTCCGTTACATATAAGGGTATTTGTAAACAATAACTTTTGATAACTTTAGCTGTAAGGTTTTTTGCAAAAAACCTACTTTTGTTTAATAAATAGTATTGAAGAATTTGAATTATGTCTGAGAAAGTAGAGCGAATAAAAACGTTGATTATAGGGTCAGGTCCTGCAGGTTATACTGCGGCAATCTATGCAGCTCGTGCCGACCTTAAACCAGTTGTTTATACAGGTTTGGAGCCTGGAGGACAATTAACGACAACAACAGAAGTGGATAATTTTCCCGGATATCCGGACGGTATTGATGGCCCTACCATGATGGTGCAGTTACAACAACAAGCAGAACGCTTTGGAACCGAAGTACGTATTGGAATGATCACAGCTGTTGAATTGAGTAAAGAAGTTGGTGGTATTCATAAAGTTACAGTTGATAGTGATAAGACGATTGAGGCTGAAACCATTATTATTTCAACAGGAGCTACTGCTAAATATTTAAATATCCCAAGTGAACAGCGATTAAGGGGTGGAGGTGTTTCTGCATGCGCTGTTTGTGATGGTTTCTTTTACAAAGGGCAAGATGTTGCTATTGTAGGAGGGGGTGATACTGCAGCTGAGGAAGCTTCTTACTTGGCGAATATATGTAATAAGGTAACCATGTTGATACGTAAAGACTATATGAGGGCATCAAAAGCGATGCAACATCGTGTGAATAGTTTACCAAACTTGGAGGTACGTTATAATACTCAAGTTGATGAGGTACTTGGAGATCAGGTAGTGGAAGGCCTTAGAATGGTCAATAATCAAACCAACGAAAAAGAGGATATTGCCATTACAGGACTTTTTATCGCTATTGGACATAAACCCAACACCGATATTTTCAAAGGACAGATTGATATGGACGAAACTGGGTATATTATAACCAAAGGAAAATCGACTAAAACGAATTTACCTGGTGTCTTTGCTTGTGGTGATTCCCAAGATAAGGAATATAGACAAGCCGTAACGGCTGCTGGAACAGGTTGTATGGCGGCTTTGGATGCGGAACGTTATTTGGCAACTGTTGAGTCGCCAGAAGAAGTGGCTTAAATAAGGGTTTTAATATTGAACCAAAAAAAAACGCTGCAATACAGCGCTTTTTTTTGGTTATTGTATACTTACTCAATTCTTACATAATTTTCGGAAAAAATTCTATTTCCTTCTTCATCTCTATTTATCTGACTATACTTATCATCTTCTAGCCAGAGTTCAAAAGTAAAGGTGCGGAAAGATTCTTTGTCCTTCAGCATGCCTGTATCCCCATATTCTATGACTTCTATTAATTCGTTATCTGTTAACTTATAGGTGCCATAGCCAAACAAACCTACAACGTCATTACCATCGGCGTCCTTAGTGTTTTCACTTGTTGAACGGGACCACATGATCTTACCGTCGTAATACATTTTCACCTGTCTATAACCTACATCAGTTGGCAGGGTATCAACGATGTTTTGACCATCGAAATTATAAAAACTTTGAAGTTCCCAGGTGCCTTCTATAGTATGCATCGTATCTGGTTTCGAAGAGGTAATCCCAATCGCGGAGATCAAAATCAACATTAAGAAAACCAAGCCAATTAGTTTTTTCATAGTGTTATATTTTATGAATTAATTATTTTAAGAAAAATACGAAGAATTATGCTAAAATCATAATCTTGAATATTGTTAATTATTGATTGGATTTTAATTTTAAGAATTGCATTTAGTTATCTTGAAAGAAAGGCGTTTATAGCTAATGACAATAATTTAATGTCATTTTCTGTGTGATGACTACTCAAAACGATACGGCTCATTAGCGATGAGCTTTCTTCTGGGTAGTTGAAATTAGTGAGAATAAAACCTTTGTTTTCGAGAAAACCGGTTAGTTGTGCATCTTGAAATGTATATGCTGGATGCCCTTTTATACTTTTGAAGAATGCGATATTTTGCACCAATTTTTCAAAATATCCAATATTGGAGAGCAGTTGTTTTCTTTTAGAGTGATATATAGGTTGTGCATCTATGAATGTAGCTATGCTGGAAGGTGATGCTGGACTCGCACCTCCGAAAAAAGCAGTTGCACTAAGCTGGTTTATTCGCTTTGAATCTCCTAAAATAGCACCTGCTTGAATACCGTAACTTTTTCCTAAAGAGCAGCAGACAATAAGTTCTTTCACATTGAATTTTTCCAATTTCCCATACACACCTTCCGAATTATCACCAATTATACCAATGCCATGCGAATCATCGGCAATTAAAATAATCTTATCTAATGGCAAGTCTTTTAATCCTATAAAATCTGGGTAATTACAACCGTCGAAGTCAATGGAATCTATAAACACTACAGGAAAAACCTTTTCATTCTGGGCTATGTGATTCCTTATAGAATCATTTAAATCACTAAACGTTGCAAACGGTTTGTTGTATTTATTATATAAGGCAGAATGGGTATTTGGGGCATAAAAAAGCTTGTATTCCGGTTTGTTGAAATTCTGTGCTATAAATTGGCCTGCCAAATATCCTGATGATAGGGTTACTGCAGCTTCACTTCCAGTTATTTTGGCAAGGAGGGTTTCGGCCTTTTTATAGACCGTAAGCCTTACATTTGATTTTCTTGAAGCACCGTAGTTGGTACCAAATTTCTTGATTTTCTTAATGAAAACGTTTTGGAATTCCGCATCGGTTTGCAGCCCTAAATAGGAAGTGCCCCCAAAATAGAGATATTTTTGACCTTGAATAGTAACTTCACGGCCTGGATAGTCATCAATATAATGTATCATTATTTTAGGGTTATACCGCTTCCTCCCAATTTTGGAAATACCAAGCTACCGTCATCATTTATGTGAATGCCAGCGGCAATATCCTCTTTTAAAAGTATGGCTCCGTCCATATCAACATAATCCAACTGTGGCAATAACTGGGCTATGGCCGAAATCCCAACTGAGGATTCTGTCATGCAACCCACCATGACTTTTAGTCCCATGGATTTAGCCTTCTTGATCATTCTAAGTGCAGGTGTAATGCCAGCACATTTGGTAAGTTTTATGTTAATACCGTTAAAGTGTAATCCACATTTTTCAACATCTGATTCAACGATACAACTTTCATCTGCAATTACTGGCAAGACGCAGTGATGCATAACCTTTTCCATGCCTTCCCAATCATCGGCCTTTAAGGGTTGTTCCAAGAATTCTACGCCCAAATCTTTGAGTTGAGGCGCATTTGCAATGGTTTCCTTCGCTGTCCAAGCACAATTGGCATCTATTCTAAAAATGGCATCCGTATGTTTTCGTAGTTCCTTTATGATATTAACATCATCATCAGTGCCCAATTTTATCTTATAAATGGGCCAAGGCCTTTCTTTCATTTTGGATACCATTGTATCTATATCTGCGATACCAATAGTGTAGTTGGTAGTAGGGTAGTGGTCTATTTTTGTTCCCCAAATTTCATAAAGTGGTTTCCCTAATAATTTACCGTATAGATCATGGGCAGCCAAGTCTAAAGCGCAGATTGCAAAATTGCTCAATCCTTTTTGGGTTAGAAATTGGTGAAAATCTTCTGGAGTTGAAAAATCAAAGGATTCAATGTCGTTTCTGACTCTTTCAATCTCCTTCATCATACTTTCAATGGTAATTTTGTAATAGGGATTCGAAGTGGCTTCGCCATAACCAGTTTGTTCATTCAAGGATAACCCTACAATCAAAGTATCCTGAAAATCATATGATTCACGGGAAATACTAAACGTATGTTTTAAAGCTAGGGTGTATTTTTTCAAGCTAAGCTGCATTGGAAAATTTTTATACTAATATAGATAAACCCTAGGGACAATAAAATGAAAAAGCCACCGAAATTTCGGTGGCTCCTGACTTGAGTTAGTTTGCTTTGTTCCCCTTAGTTTTTATGTACGCTACCTGAAACTGATTTCTTTTTGGTAACCTTTGCTTCACCAGAATAAGAGATGTTACCTCCACTACTGGCATCAGCAGTTAGATCATCAGAAACATTTACAGATACATTTCCACCACTACTAGCTCCTGCATGGCATATTTTGGTCATTAATTTTTTTGCATTGATGTTCGCTCCCGAACTCGCATCAACGAATACGGTTTTTGCATCACCTGATAAACTCAAATTAGCACCGCTGCTCGCATCAATATCCACTTCACTTACATTCATTATAATGTTGACATTGGCTCCACTACTGGCATCTATTTCCAATTTATCGGACATCACGGTATTCTCGGTACTTAAATGTGCGCCGCTTGAACTTTTCAAGCCCGTTATCTCCGGAAGTGTTACATATACCTTTTTTGTAGCTCTTCCTATGTTTTCCTCAGCATGAATACGTAATCTGTCATTTTTGATATCAGTGGCAATTAGGTCGATGATGTTTTCATCTGCCTCTACTGTTATTTCAAATTCATCGCCATCAGTAACATATACATCTATACCTTCTGATGCCGAAACGATGGTAAAATCGCTGGTAACTTCCCTTGTTTCACTGGTAACTATGCCGTTACCTTTTTTTCCACTTCCAAAGTCACCAAGGTTAATATCAAATCCACAAGAGGATAGGAATAAGGTCAAAATCAATGCGATTGTAATTCTTACTAGTGTTGTCATGATTGTTTTTTTTTAGGTTTGCCCAAAAGGGCAGTTTTGATTGTTGTTAATTGATGATTAAATATCTTTTAATTATTGTTATTGTACCATTTAGATTAACCCAGTTGTTGATTCTTTGGACTGAGTTGTACAGTTCAATTAGTTTTCCTTTGTTTTAATTACCACTCCGTTCTCATCTATATTCATTTTCAAACCTTCACCATCATCATTTAGATCAATGTCCAAGACCTCACCATCATTACGATCATCGGCCTTAATCTTTACACCATCTTCATTTATCTTCATTTTGAATGAATCCCCATTGTCTTTAATGTCAATGTCTATACCATCTTCATTGATAATGATATGATTGTCATTGTCGTTGTCATTTTCATTTTCAATGATTTCAGGACAATCTTGGCATTTAAGTTCCCCGTCTGCACCCATAATCCAAATATAGTCCGGTACTTCGCAACGACCCATATCCCTATCGTTTCTGGAGCCCATTCTTATACAGCGTACCGATTCGTTATCAAATTGAATGGTTTTTCCTTCTGGTACAAAAAGAGTGACCCATACTTCTTGATCCCTAAACTTATTGCGCATTGATGTGGTTAAAAAGTCGTCCAAGATAATTGAGTTGCCTTCCACAGCATATGAATAATCAATATTGCCAGCTATTTCCTTGGCTTCAATGAAAGAACTCCCGTTCGCATCCTTACGAACCTTTATTCGTATCACGCTATCCTTGGATTTTTTTACAGAAAGGCGTACATCATCGGAAACCAAAATTTCCTCCCCGTTATCAGAAGATGTTACCATAACGCCATCTATGGCCATATTTCTTCTTTTTTGATAGAGCTCTGATGAATTCATACTAATTTGTAAGGTGTCACTCGGTACTTCAAAGTTAATGCTCTGCTCTATCGAAATACTATCTGAATATGCATGTGCCGCTGCTTGACGTATACCAAGTACAACCAAAGTTATCAAGGATATCAACCATAGACCCAATAAGGAGAATTTAGCGATGTTACCGATTGATTTTAGATTGTTCACCAATATTTTCAGTCCTAAATAAAGAACGAAAAAGAATGGAATACCCACTACAAAGAAGGCCAGTAAGGAAACTACCCAAACAGGTGCATTGGTAGAGTTCACCATATTGTAGAAATCAACACCTGGAATATGGATCATATCCAATACACCTACCGTGAAAAGGCCTACGAATAAACCGATTAAAGTAGCTGCACCGATAAGAATCAATAGAATTCCTATGAATTTGCCCAAAACCTTAAAAAGGAACATAATAACATCACCAAGAGTATCAAAGAATGTCTTGCTACTGCTTTTGACTTTGTCCCCCATTTTTTCATAGTCAACACTTTTGACCTTATCAGCAACGTCATCAAACCCTTCTTTCACTTTGCGTTCTATGTTGCTGATATTCACGGGCTTTCCCGTCATATCCAATTT
>JBATIW010000493.1:0-1850 GCA_049668005.1 Maribacter sp. | reverse complement strand
CATTGACACAACATAAGCTGCACCCTGAAATGATGGGTATAGTAAAAGCCAAAGGAGCCCTACTAATTGATGAAGCAGGAAATGAATACATTGATGGTATCGCTTCTTGGTACACTTGTATGTACGGGCATTGTAATGATTTTATTTTAGAAAAAGTTTACGGTCAAATGCAACAATTGGATCAAGTGGTTTTTAGTGGATTCACTCACGAACCTGCAGTTAAATTGTCTGAAGAGCTTATAAGGATATTGCCTAACAATCAGGAAAAACTGTTCTTTTCCGATAATGGATCAACTGCTACCGAAATAGGTATTAAAATGGCATTACAATACCATTTTAATAAAGGGGAAAAACGCAGTGTAATGCTGTCATTTGAAGATGGTTTTCATGGCGATACTTTCGGCGCCATGTCTGTTTCAGGGCTATCTGTTTATAATGGGCCGTTTGAGGATTTTTTTATTGAAGTAGAACGAATTCCCGTTCCAACCAAAGAAAATAGTAAGGCCATCCTTGCCCAATTGGAATCAATTTTGGAAAAGAATAATATTGCAGGTTTCATTTATGAACCATTGGTTCAAGGTGCTGCAGCCATGAAAATGCATGATGCTGATGGGCTAAATAAAATCCTCACACTTTTACAAAAACACGATGTTCTAACCATTGCTGATGAGGTAATGACCGGTTTTGGTAAAACAGGAACCAACTTTGCCTCTGATCAAATTGAAACCAAGCCAGACATTATCTGCTTATCAAAAGCCCTGACGGCAGGGTTAATGCCTATGGCCATCACTTCATGCAGTCATGAAGTTTATGATGCATTTTACAGTGATGATTTGGCCAAAGGACTTTTTCATGGACATACCTATACGGCAAATCCATTGGCTTGTACGGCGGCATTGGCAGGGATAGAACTTTTGGAATCTAAAGAAATTCAGACAAGCATAAAGCGAATCATACAATCGCATAAATCCTTTGGCATCGAGATCGGATCACATCCTAAGGTGTCAAAAGTTCGCCAATGTGGAATAATTTTCGCGTTGGATTTGAATGTTCAGATGGAACGATATGGAAATCTTCGAGATAAACTTTTTAAACACTTTATGGATAATGGGGTATTTTTACGCCCTTTAGGCAATACCATTTATATTCTTGCACCTTATATAATTACTGATGAACAGTTGAAGAAAATTTATACTTCAATCAAAGATGTTCTTTCTAAAGTTTGATATTAAAAACACACAATTGAACACACCTATATCCATAACATCAATAGCTTCAATTTCCCCCTTGGGAGGTAATCTGGATGAGACTTGGAAAGCATATCAAGGCAATGATCATTTATTGGTTAGAAAGAAAATAGGGGACTTTAGTGATTGGGTGGCACCCTTGTCTGATAGCTGTAGGGTTGAGATTGAAAAATTAAGGAATTCAGATTCCAATTATAATGAATTGGATAATTCCGTACTGTATGCCATTTTTGCCTCAAGAAGGGCCATAGAAAAATCGGGTTGGTCAGCAAGGGATAATTTTGGCATCAATATTGGCTCTTCACGTGGGGCGACTTCACTCTTTGAAAATTATCATGAGGAATTTCTAAGCGCCAAAAAGACCTCAACGTTGTCATCTCCCACTACTACTTTAGGGAATATTTCATCCTGGGTTGCACATGACTTACAAACCAAAGGACCTGATATTTCCCACTCCATAACCTGTTCAACAGCCTTACATGCATTACTCAACGGTGTGGCATGGCTGAAAAGTGGAATGGCCAGTAAGTTTTTGGTCGGCGGTAGCGAAGCCCCTTTGACTCCGTTTACCCTTGCCCAAATGAAAGCAATGCGGATATATGC
>JBATIW010000492.1:0-4213 GCA_049668005.1 Maribacter sp. | reverse complement strand
ACATATATGAGCGTAATTTTAGATTGAAATATTTTCGCCAGGTCTATTGCGTTTTCTAAAACATACTCAGAGGATTTACTAAAATCTGTTGCTAATAAAAGGTTCTTAAGTAATTTCATGATTATTCCATTAAGGGATTTAATTAAATATTCTATTTATTTGATATTGTGTTTAATTTTTTTTCGCATTAAACCTAACAATTGTATATAGTTACCAGTAACTATATTTCTATTTTGTAAATAACACCCATAAATGCTACAATTTCATCGAAAATGCAATGATTATGGGTAATTAAAACTATGTAAATAATTACAAATGAGTACAAACATTTATAAACGAATACAGGTATTTAGGACCGCTTACCTTCCTTCATATTTCCCCATATACCGTTGCCAAAGTTCGGTTTGGTGGGTTTCCAACGAAAGGCTACGACCATCAATAAAAGCATGGGTCAATTGGTTGCCCCGCATATCCAAGGCATCCCCTGTAGAAACGAATAGTGTAGCACTTTTGCCAACTTCCAACGTGCCATAATCGGTATCAATGCCCAATATTTTGGCGCTGTTGCCCGTGATCATCTGTAGTGCTTTTTCCTTATCCAACCCTTGGCCAACCACCTGACCTGCATAAAAAGGTAGGTTTCGAGTCTGAAAGTTAGAGGAACTCCCATTTTGTATGGCTACTAAAACACCTGCATCTGCCAACAACTTGGGCAACTTATAGGGCAGGTCATAGTCCTCATCATCCATGGCGGGTAGTTTGTGGGTAAACTGTACCAAAACAGGGACATTGTTTTCCTTTAGAAAAACGGTAATCTTATAGGCATGGTAACCACCTACCAAGACCACCTCTTTGGCGCCATTGCTCTTTGCCGTTGTTATGGCGTCAATGATCTCTTTTTCACCATCGGCCCGGATATATAATTTTTGCGAACCATCGAAAATCCCTTGCATTGCAGCAAAATCCGGGTTTAAATCCGTAGTATTCGTTTTGCCATAGGCGGCAGCGTTCTTTAAAAAGCTTTGTATCTCATCCAATTCCTTTGCATAATCCTTGTTGGGTTGAAAACCTCTTGGTTCCCCCATCCACCAACGACCCCTTCTAAAACTATTGGGCCAGTTCATATGTATGCCATCATCTACTTTTATGGCAGCATCTTCCCAGTTCCAGGCATCAAATTGAACAATCGATGAGGTGCCGGAAATTCTTCCCCCTTGAGGGGTAATCTGCCCGATGAGTACACCATTGGGGCGCATACTTTCGACCACCTGTGATTCTGCGTTATAGGCGATTAAACTGCGAACATGCGGAATAATCTCGCCAATCTCGTCCTGGTCGTTACTGGCACGCACGGCATTGACTTCAGTAAGTCCCAAAGCTTTGGAGGGCGCTATAAAGCCTGGGTAAACATGTTTCCCTTTTCCTTTAATGATCGTACCTTTGCGGGCGATCTTGGTCATGGCACTGCCCACAAAGGTGAGTTTGCCGCCTTCAAACATGATCAGGGCATTTTCAATGACTTCACCATTGCCCAAATGTGCCGTGGCACCGTCAATCGAAATGGCTTCTTTTTGATCAGCGGCAGGGGTTTGCTGGGCAGTACCCATAAACAAAACTCCGACTGCAATAACTAGTGTATATATTGATTTTTTCATAATTCTATTTTTATAAACTATCGCAGTGTAGTTTTTCTTTTTTAGTATTCTTCGGGGCCTGTGTTTTAGCACCACTATCTTTTTCCTTAAGCATCATCGTAATGAGTTTGTTTCGCTCATTTTTAATGGCTTCGCGTTGTTGCTTGTCTTTTTCCAAATCAAAATAAGTGGCTCCTTCAATCAAGGTTTTCTCGGCTTTTGCATAAACGGACAGTGGGTTATCACTCCATAACACCAAATCGGCATCCTTACCTTCCTTAATGCTGCCTACACGCTCATCTATATGCAAAAGCTTGGCGGGGTTAATGGTCACCATTTTCCAGGCATCCACTTCGGAAACACCACCATACTTTATGGTTTTGGCGGCTTCTTGGTTCAACCTACGCGACATTTCGGCATCATCACTATTAATGGCCACCGTAATACCCTGGCTTTGCATAATGGCCGCATTATAGGGAATGGCGTCTTTTACCTCGTACTTGTAGGCCCACCAGTCGCTGAAAGTCGAAGCACCAACGCCGTGCTCCTTCATTTTATCGGCTACTTTATATCCTTCCAAAATGTGGGTGAAGGTGTTTACTCTAAAACCGAATTTGTCGGCCACTTTCATCAGCATGTTTATTTCGCTCTGCACATAGGAATGGCAACTGATAAAACGTTCCCCGTTAAGGATTTCGACCAAGGTCTCCATTTCCTCATCAAGGCGATAGGGCTTTCCACTCTTCTTTTTAACCTCGTATTCCTTGGCCCGTTGAAAGTAATTCATAAACACTTGTTCAACACCCATTCGTGTTTGTGGAAAACGACTGAAACTCTGCCAGTTGCTTTGTTTTACATTTTCACCTAGTGCGAATTTGATGAACTTGGGTGAATTGCTATAGATCATATTCTGTGCACTTTCACCCCATTTCAGCTTCAAGATCGCAGAACGTCCACCAATGGGATTTGCAGAACCATGAAGCAATTGCAATGAAGTTACACCGCCTGCTAAATTGCGGTAAATATCAACATCCTCAGGGTCAACCACATCTTCCATTTTTACTTCGGCTGTTGAATTATGGCCTGCTTCATTAATGGCCAAGGCCGCCAAATGGCTATGTTCATCAATTACACCAGCGGTAAGATGCTTTCCTGAAGCATCGATTACTTTAGCACGACCTGCGTTTAGGTTTTGACCAACTTTTGAAATTTTCCCGTCCTTGACCAAGACATCGGTATTTTCGAGAATTCCGGCATCCTCGCTCGTCCAGACTGTGGCATTTTTGAACAAAATGTCCTCGGACTTGGGAATAGAGGCATATCCGTACCCTAAATTGGGATAGGTAACGGCCACCATTTCGGGTTTATCGACTTCTTTTTTCTCTTTCTCTTTTTCGGCGAAGGCTTTGGTTTGTGTTGCCTTAAACGTAGATTCATTTCCGTCAGGTAGCATCAATCTTCCTTTGATCGTGTTATTTTCTTTAACCAATCCCGCCATACGGTACATCTTATCGTCCTGGGTAAAAGAAAGGTTCATCCAAGCATCTTTATATGAGATTTTGGATTTAAATTTGTTCGTGTCCTTTTTCACTTCGGCTGTGGGTTTACTGGGTTCACCGGTAATGGAAAGTTTAAAGGCCACATTCCCGGCCATAAGATCATAATCCCCACGAATATCGTTTTGATCCTTATCGTTTATGACATTCTTGGTACCCTGTACCCAGTTCTCATAGAGTGTGGTACTCTTATTGAAAATATCCCCTGAAGTAATCAAGAAGTTGGCATAACGCCCTTGTTGTAATGACCCGATTTTATTTGATTTGCCTAATATCTGGGCAGGAATCGTTGTCAAGGCCTCCAATGCCTTGGTTTCTGAAAGACCATAGGTAATGGCCTTTTGTAATTTGTCCTTCAATTTCGCTGGGGATTTCAATCCGTTTAACGTAAAAGAAAAAGCAACCCCATGCTCCGCCAATATTTTCGGATTTGTCGGGGCTTGGTTCCAATGACGCATATCTTCCAAAGAAACATACAACGCCTGGTACGGATTACTTACATCATAAGCATCCGGAAAGTTCAAGGGCAGAATCAGCTTGGCATTGGTGTTTTTGATATCAGCAATAGTCTCATATTCATCACCACCGCCCAAAATGGTATATTGAATTCCGTTTTTATCGCCAATACCATCGGCCCTCAAGACATTGCCTTTATCGCCTGCTGCGATAATCTGTACCAAGCCTTTATTGGCATTCAATGCCTCTAAGGAGCGGTCTTTGGTATTTACGTTGCCCTTGGCATACCAATCGGCATCAATATACATTTGACGGAGTAAGGCCATGGCACCCATTAATGAAGTAGGATAGCTTTGTCTTGAAGCTACACTTTTTGAAAATGAGAAGTAATGGCCAGATTTATCATCAATGACCCGTTTTGAATCATCAGTTTGTCCGTTTAGGGCTATCAGAACTCCAGTTCCACGAGCAATACCGTCTTGAATGTGCGAATTAACAACACCGAAACCGGCATCAAGTAATTCCTTGGCCTTTTTGTCATCATATTTGAAGTTGCTGATAGCATTG
>JBATIW010000491.1:0-2525 GCA_049668005.1 Maribacter sp. | reverse complement strand
ACTCAATATTATCAGGTATACTAACTACCTCTGTAGTAGTTTTAGCCGCCACTTTACTTTCATCCCATTCCCCCGGCGTTCCTCCACCTTGGTACTCAGTATAAAAATACACTTCCCATGATTGGGCACCAGGTTTAGTGAATATCGCATATGAACCGGCCTTGAGTGCTTGACCATCTATAGTAACATCCTCACTGAAAGTAATCTTAGTTCTTGCATTAGCTCCTGTTCTCCATACCTTATCAAAAGGTACCAAGTCTCCAAAAATGGTTCTACCACGCATAGAAGGTCTTGAATACTCCAATGTAACATCTGTTAGTCCCACAGTTTGCTTCAATTTAGAAGACGGACTGGGCGCTGGGGTGCTTATTTGGGATTCCATAGAAAAGGAAACCAAAACCACACATAATAATAAGAGAAATTTTTTCATTTTAAATCGATTTTTAGTTTTCACAAAGCTAGAGATAAACCCTTGTTGCTTTTGTTAAGATATTCTTAAATAAAAAGAAGATATTTTATTTTTTGAGGAATGCCTTGGATACCACCTTATCACCCATATAAACGGCTAGATAATAAACACCTGTTTTTAAGGTGCTGACGTCGAAGGTGTTATTGTCGAATTCAGTAGAAACCTCGAATTGAACCATTTTACCGGTAACGTCAAAAATCGCTCTTGCCAAGACATTTTGATCCATATTCAATGTGTAAGCCATTCTATTGATATTTTGATCTGGATAGATTGAAAGCAGAAAGTCGATTTCTTCTTCAATAACCTGCCCTTCCTCCTCTTCAATGATTTCCCCTTCCTCAAGCGGTAATTGAAGCGCCCATAATTGTGCACTCAAGTTGATAGCAGGAACCGCTCTGGTGAAATTTTCAGAGGAAATAAAAAAGCGATTGTTCCCTATATAAGCGATTCCTTCCGTTTGTGCAAAATCCAAGGACACATCCAGCTTAAGGCTTTCATTTAGAAAAATACCTTGGAGGGTGGGTGCACTCACTTTATAAACAAATGGTTCTAAAATCATTGAATGTCCTAAAATGTACAATTCATTTGTGTCTTTGTTAAGGCTTGCTCCTGTTACCAGTCCATTTATCTGCAGTTCACCTAATCGTGTTGCAACATGATTACCTGGCGTACTAGGAAGTGAATATGCAACAGTTCCCAATGTATTCCACTGTTTCGTCAAAATAATAAGTTGCCCTTCTAAAAAGAACAAAGCCTCGGCATCCCAATCACTGTTTCCTTGGTTTGTGAAATCTGTTTGGTCTTCGTAGTTATACTGTATTCTTTCAGAAACTACAGACTCTGATTGGTCATATTCCTGTTTTGATATCCTATAGATTCCCAAATCTGTTCTTGTTCCTAGGTTATTACCTATGTCGCCAATGTAGATATATTGGTCATCTTGTGTTATATCTTCCCAGTCAATATTTTCAGCGTTTAGTATTGAAACTGTCCTTGTTACGGCTAGGGAAACCGTATCAATTTCATAAAGTACAGGGTCATTACCAGAGTCATTGTGTGCAATTATTTTATCCCCATAGAAGATCAGCCCGGAATTCTCACCCAAACTAGGAGGCAAGACACCTTTTTGGGTAACCTCACCCTGCGCATATAGCATGGTAGCAGATAGTAGAACTACCAAATATGTAAAGCCATTTTTCATATAACAATCTGTGCACCTAAAATACAATAAATGGATTCAAAACTCCCTGATAGCTGGCATTTCCCGATGAAACAGCAAAAAACTCGTACAAATTAATGGTTCTTAAGGCTGAATTTAATCATTCAAGAAAATTATTAATTAGGAATAAGCCCAAAATAACATCTAAAAACTTCCAAAGAAGTACTTGAATAAGGCTTTGCCAAAAACATTGCGTAACTAACTCTAACAGATTGCCCCTTTACTTTTTTATTAATTGTTTAACTTTTATATCATATTATTAAACAAATATAGCGCTATCTTTGCTTAAAATCTCTTAATGCAACTATATCAATTACATTCAAAGCAAGCCTTACCGATTTCAAGGGATGAGGCTTGGGAGTTTTTATCCAATCCCAATAACTTGGCGACCATTACTCCAGACCACATGGGGTTTAATATTATGGCGGGAGCCGATAGGCCCATTTTTTCTGGTCAAATCATACAATATAAAGTATCGCCATTCCCTGGCTATGCGACTAAATGGGTGTCCGAAATAACCCATATGCAGCAAGGAACCTATTTTGTTGATGAACAACGTTTTGGGCCGTATTCCCTTTGGCATCATAAACACTTTATCAATCCGATTTCCGAAGGTATTGAAATGGAGGATATTATTGACCTTAAGCTTCCCTATGGTATTCTTGGCCAAATGGGCTATCCCTTAATTAAAAAGCAGTTAGAAAAGATCTTCGAGTACCGCGCATTAAAACTCAATGATTTATTTGGGGAAATTGAAGGAACCCCCACTTCATTAACCATAAAAGCGATCTAAAATGAAAAATATCCTCCTTATAGGCGGTTCCCATGGAATAGGTC
>JBATIW010000490.1:0-3232 GCA_049668005.1 Maribacter sp. | reverse complement strand
GACCTATTGCATCTGTTAAATTTGCGTCCAGATCCAATAAAAGCGTATGGGTATCCAATTGCAAATCCAGTGAAGCATTGTTTTGATCTGCACCACGTCTCACATCGAATTCCAAACGATTATTTCTTTGAAAATCATATTGCAGGCTCAATTTTCCGAAGTTGTTAAATCTTTTAAAACCTTTTATTCGTCCCAAATGGTGGGTAACATCTTGTTTTGGTGAGTTTATATTGTAGGTGAAATCATTAATAATTAAGGGCCTGTTGCTATTTATAGCTCTTACCTGGTCTTGAGCACCGCCCAGGTGTGAAGCCCTTAAAATTCCGATTTCATTTTTAAAGAGTGAATAATACGCCTCTATACCATAGTTGAACCTGTTAAGACCTATGCTTGCAGATGCATTCCGCTCAAAAACACCTGTATTGCTCAATACATAATTAGGTGCCTCAAAATCGCCAAAGCGTTTTAAGGTTCCCTGTACGTTTGCATACCATCCGTTTTGAAAACTTTTGGTTAATTGGGAGGTGAGGGAAGAACCTCGCCCATTGCTTGCTGCTGTAAGTAGGGTTTTTCCGTAAAGACTATCTTTTACAGCCACTTTTGAAGCTTCGGCAACAATTACGCCCCCTACGGCATCGCCGCTGTATTGCAGTACCCCGGCACCTTTTATTAACGTAAGGTTCCCAACGGAATTGATATCTACATTCGGGGCGTGTTCCGCTCCCCATTCTTGGTCTTCCATCCGAACGCCATTATTTATAATAACAACCCTGCTGCTATGTAGGCCATTAATTAGCGGTTTTACAACCGTATTTCCCGTATTTAGTGAAGACACACCGCTCAAACTATTTAGGGCATCCCCAAGCGAACCACTACTAAAGCGCTCCAATTCTTCTTCGGCGATAGTGTTTTCGAGCATTGTTTTGGATTTGTTACTATAGGCTTTCCCTTCAACCGTAATTTGGTTGAGTTCTTCTATATGATGCTCCAGTTTAAAGGATTTGGTGGTATTGCCAGATATTTTTACTGTAAAACCTTTCGTTAAACAATAAGGATGTGATACCTGTATGGAATAGGTGTTACTGCATAAGTTCGGGATGGTAAATTTTCCGTCCAGATCTGTCTCTACGGCTTGTTCAGTACCGGCAACAATAAGGGTGGCTCCCATAAGCAATGAGCCATCGTGGAGGTCTGTTACTGTACCAGAAAGAGTGTAGTCACAATTTTGTGAAAAAGAGCTAATACTGCTTATGAGCAATATCAATAGTGCATAGTTGCGCATAGAAAATCTTAATTAACATAATACGTATGGGTTTGTTTATTAAGAAAAAACAGGGGGTGCGCGTAACTGTGAATTGGTTAGTTTAAAGGAATAGAATTGTAATGTTGTGAAGTTTACCTCAACCTTAACAGGGATTGTGGGGACTAGTAAATCAGGATATTGGGCTACATCATAGTTAAAAGAGGTAAGATGAAAACTACATATATCACATTTCGTAACAGAGGTATGAATATGCGTGGTCTTTTCGGTACAATTGACGTATTCGTGACCCTGGTACACATGAAAAAACTGAAGGGCAGTAGGAAACATGAAGGCTGCAAAGAGCCATAATGCTGCTATGTTTTTACCAAGCTGTTTTTTGTAATCCA
This sequence comes from Maribacter sp., assembly GCA_049668005.1. Lineage (GTDB taxonomy): Bacteria > Bacteroidota > Bacteroidia > Flavobacteriales > Flavobacteriaceae > Maribacter_A. The sequence continues at coordinate 1,582 of JBATIW010000490.1, read as the reverse complement.
TCGTTCTTTTCTGATCGCCAAAACGCAAAAGTAAAGAATAATTGTAGGATTTAGGTAATTAAATACCTCAATTTCAGTCTTAATTGGATATTGTGGGCGATGGAAGAATCAGTTCTTTTATTGTTTTTTCGGAGGCTTTTTTACGTTGTATTTGATTTTTTCGCCACATTGTTCTGTTGTGATCCCTTGTGAATTTTAGTTTTTCAACTTATATACTTTGATAGCGCCAGTTTTTATTTCATAAGTTGTATTAACAATCCAAATATTGCGATTATTAAACATAATGGTGAAAAAAGTTTTGTATCCAATTTTCCGAAATCAGTTTTCTTGACACTTTTAAAAAATCCGACATATTTAAATTCGCCAATAGCTCGTAAAAGAAATATCATGGGTATTATCCAACTTCCATATTTCATAATCCACTCAGGTAAATTGTATTCAATAAGTCCAGATTTAAGAATATAAAAAATTCCAAATGCTGTTAATCCAATTCCAACGATCGCACTATCAATTTTTTTGGGATTCAATACTCTTTCTCCACTTTCTTTAGTCGGTAACGATTCTGCAAAACCAAATTTTCCACCGATGACCCAATTGAAATGAATTAACCCAAGTCCAATTAGAATTATGCTTAATAACATTGATAAAATCATAGTATTTGGTTTGTTGCTCTAAAATTGGTGATAACGGTCTTATATAACCGTTAATTTTAAATGCTGTCATACATTGTTGGATACAGTTTTTTATTCTTTTTTTACTAAATCCTTTACCTTTTTAATACCGCAACCAATCACATAAATTCTTGTTCGCCAGTCATTCAGTCGGCCATAAGGAATTTTATCAGTCCAATATTCAATTCCACGTTACTTGAGTTCTGATAGAATTTGTTCAACTTCTTCGTCGGATTTATACATTCCAATATAATTCAGATTCGCGTGTTCGTTCGCTTTTATTTTTTTTAGAGCGTATTCTACAGCTTTCCGTTCAGTTTCAAAATATTCCAAAGTCTGTTTATCTCCACGTTCTGTATAGAACCATTGGAAAAGTCCACCGTTATTTTCCAAACCATAGCCTTCGTAAATAGCTCTTCCATTAATACTATAACTGTTCATTGGATAACAATTTTCTTTTAGCCATTTTTCCAATTCAATAATAGTTTTTATTTCATTTTCGGTCATTATCAAATTGCTTATAAAGGTTTGGCTATGATTGCGTTATGTTAGAGGCGTGATGATTTAAAGCTACTGTTACCGCCGATTTATCATTTAATAACATTGTAAAACGAACCAGGCATTGTCAAAATTTAAATTTTCTAGATCTTTTTGTTTTATCCAATAATACAGTGTTCCAGAGTCTCCCCACATCATTCCTGTCCTATCATCTGTGTCAATTTGTAATAAAAGCTTCCATTCATTTTTTTCTTTCTCTAACTCTTTTCTCTTCGGGTCATTAAATCCACTACCATCTCCACAATAAAGTCCGTTTGTTACCAATTGACATTCTAATTCCATTTCACCTTGTATGTTATTTGAGTAACCAAAAATTTTATGGTTGATTTCAGGGTAGGTTAAAAGGTTATAGA
>JBATIW010000489.1:0-4644 GCA_049668005.1 Maribacter sp. | reverse complement strand
AAAAAGAAAATCCCACTTCGCTCCTGTTTACTATAGGAAAAGTGGGATTTAAATTTATTCATTTGGAGCTCAACTAGCCTTTAACGAAATTTTTAATGTCTTTCAAATACTTCTCCATTTCTTCACGAACTCTTGGGAATAGGAATAATAGACCAATCATATTCGGGAATACTAATGCCAATATCATGGCATCAGAGAATTTAATTACTGCATCTAAAGTCGCTGCAGCTCCAATTACCACAAACATTAAAAAAAGTACTTTGTACACAACATCAGCTCTTTTTCCTCTTCCAAATAAATATTTCCATGATTGTAATCCATAATATGACCATGAGATCATTGTTGAAAAGGCAAATAGAATAATCGCTATGGTAAGGATATATCTAAATCCTGGTATTACAGAATCATAAGCCATGGACGTTAAATCAACACCACCTACATATGTACCTGATTCATTCAATAATACGGTACTGCCAACAGCATTTCCGTAATCAAATGCTCCCGCATCCATATTAAAGAATATAATTACCAATGCAGTCATTGTACAAATTACAACCGTATCGATAAATGGCTCCAACAAGGCAACTACACCTTCACTTGCAGGATATTTCGTCTTTACCGCTGAATGCGCTATCGCTGCCGAACCTGCCCCTGCTTCATTAGAGAAAGCCGCTCTTTGAAAACCAACTATTATTACACCGAGAACACCGCCAAGTCCTGCTTCAGGAGTAAATGCCCCCGCAAAAATCATTGAGATTGCGTCGCCGATATATTCAATATTTGCAAAAATGATAACCAAGGAGGCTAAAACATAAATACCTGCCATAAAAGGCACTATTTTCTCCGTAACGGCTGCAATCTTCTTAATTCCACCAATAATTACGATACCTACAAGAATAGCGAGTATTATTCCGATTATTACACCTGTCGCCCCACCCTCTAAATTCAACATGGAAGAAAGCTGTACGGCTGCTTGGTTTGACTGAAATGCATTACCACCCCCAAACGAAGCACCAACACATAGTACCGCAAAAATGACTGCCAAAGCCTTTCCTAAACGGGTAAAACCTCTTTCTTTTAGACCTCTTGACAAATAATACATGGGTCCACCGTAAACTGTTCCATCTTCGCCAACATCACGATATTTTACACCTAATGTACATTCAACAAACTTTGTTGACATACCTATTAGCCCGCAAACAATCATCCAAAAAGTAGCTCCTGGTCCACCTACTGCAATCGCGACCGCAACACCTGCTATATTTCCCAGACCAACAGTTCCGGATACCGCTGTAGCCAAGGCCTGAAAGTGACTTACTTCGCCATCTTTACTTTCATCTGCAATAGTATCGACTAAATCACCATCTACAATATTCAAATCGGCCTTTTCAACACCATGATGGTCCAGTTCATCATACTTGCCCCTTACGGTATTTATAGCTAAAGCAAATTTCGTAATATTTGGAAATTTGAAGTATATCGTAAAAAATGTTGCCCCAAAAATCAACAAAATCAAAACAATAGGTAAGTCGTAACCAGCAATAGGTATAGCGGTCAATACAAAACCTTCCCACCATACTGCAAAAGGCATAAATGCATCATTGACCTTCTCATCCAGACCTTTCTCTTGTGCGCTTGTTATTAGTGGTAATATGGTAAATAATAAAAGAAGTCTATACTTCATAATTGCTGTTTTTGGTTTTGGTTTAACTTGCTAGGACAGCAATATCATAAAAATATTCTTCCAAATCAAATATTGGTGTAAAAGAAAAAAGATTAAATATGGAACATTTCGTTCAATTTGCGAATCTGTTCTGGCCTACCCAATACTATAACTTTGCTCTTTGGCTGTAATTGCATATCTGCTTCAGGGTTAATCGTGTATTTACCATCAGGAGCGATATAACCTATTATAGTACAACCTGTTTTTCTTCTTAAATCAAGGTCACGAAGTGAATTAAATTCCCCTTCTTCGGAAATTACCTCAATAGCCACTTCCTCTAAATTGGTTGTATGTTCGCCTTCCAATGACAATTCGTCCATAAAAGAAATTAAATCTGGCATGACGACAAGTGAAGCCATATGATCCCCTCCTATTTTGTCTGGCATTATTACCTGGTTTGCTCCCGCCAATCTCAATTTTTTCTGAGAGGTGATCTGCGATGCCCTACTGATAATATTCAGTTTCTTATTCAATTGTCTTGCTGATAAAACCACAAAAAGATTAGCGGCATCATCAGGAAGCGTTGTAATAATATAATGTGCATGTTCTATACCTGCCTCTATCAAAACTTCGTCCTCATTGGCATCACCTTCAACAAACAGTATGCTATCACTATACCTTTCAATTACATCTTTGTTCTTTTCAACGACAACATAAGGTTTTTTATACGCTTTAAGTTTTGCTGCTGCTTGATTTCCATTACGACCAAATCCGCAAATAATGACATGATTCGAGAGTGCACTGATCTTGTTTTTCACTTTTTTCTTTTTTAATACCTCTAATGAATTTCTACTTAAAATATACTCCGTAATTACCGAAATGGCATATGCAAATATGAATACACTTGCAATAATTAAAAATACGGTAAAAACCTTTGCTTGGGGACTCATAGGGCCAACTTCAGTAAACCCAACAGTAGTTACTGTAATGACGGTCATATAAATGGCATCGATCCAGGAAAGATCTGATAAATTACGATAGCCAACCACTCCCGTCATTAATATGACCACCATTAAAGTAATGGCAATATATATTTTAGAACGGAAAAGTCTTAACATATTGCTATAGGTCAAAAACAGAGGTTCTCTTGGTGTGTACCAAATCTTTTATTTTTAACCAGAAAGCCAAAAAAAGATAAAGGGCAAAACCAAATCCCAAGGTTACGAAAGTAAGATAAATGAACGATGTTCTAACAACCCTTGCGCGAATACCCATACGCTCGGCAATTCGTCTGCAAACTTCAAAGCCCCTTTTTTGAAAATAATATAAAAGTTGATAAAAAATATTCATTGTTTAAAATTAATTATTTCTGTATAATAAACTACTACCAATAGCACATTGAAGGCATTTATTTTTGGAACAGTACTGATTATAAAGCTGTAAAATAGCCTGACTGTCGCTAGCTGTTTTTATACCTATCCCCAAAGCTGCAAATTTTTTCAAAATAGTATTCTCCTCCTTTTTTAAGCTGCCAATTAGGGTAAATAGGCCCTCATTTGAATCTTTGCCCAGATGTTTCGAATAACTAAACTTGAGAGGGAGAATCGTATTGATTATCAACAAGTCGATAAACTTTTTTGTCAACTTTTTAGAGCTTTTTTTAGACCTCTTGCCAAAAGTAAAATGGTCGTCCCAATAGGCACTGGCAGAAACGCTGAAGATCTTATATAAATCAGCTATGGTGGTCGTATGTATCACTTTTTCGAACAGGTTGTGGTTTTCACCATATAAATTGGCAAATTGTGACAAACGTATCGTTGGAAAATTTGGTGGACGAAGTTTAAAGAATTCAGGAGCGATAACACCTGTTTCGCTCAAATCGAATTTATGTTTTAAGTAGTGGTATTGATTTTTCAAATCAGCATGATAAGGGTCTATAATAGAATCATCATTCAACAATCCGGTTAATCCAAATAAGATGCTTTCAATTTTAGTTGGGTTTTGCTGTAGCTTGCGAACAATATGAAAATCCAATGCATTGGCTAAACTTAAAAATGATTCTCCATTGATTTTAAGTCCAAAATTCTTCAAAAGCAAAATATATAAGACACTCTCCAAATCATTTTTTGAAGATTCCAAAAGCTCATTGATCAATATGTTTTTTTGCTCCAATCTCTCGATATACAGACGATTCAACCAATTATTTACTTTGAATTCATCAATCCCTGAAATTTCATTTTCGCAATTAATGAAATTGGTTCTTGATTTATCAAATAAAGCTTGATAATTATTCAACAGCGCCTCAGGAATATATTGACATAGCTCTAAAGTAGGTATCCGGGTATTATCCTTTCGATAGATGACCATATCATCTTTCCAAACCACATGGAGGATAACATTTTCATAATTGATATCCTCTTCATGATGGTGGGCGTACCAATCAGAAGAATTAATATGAACTTCAACATTACCTGCCCAAAGTTGACCATCAATATTAATTTTCGCATTGAAAAAATCCGGCCCGGCCTGTTGATTATGCAAACCGACATCGATAATAATCAAGGACTCATTATTAGTTGTGACCATTTGCTCCAATTGCAGTTTTTTGTATTTCCAGATAAATTGGAGTAGATCTTCGCGCATTGCCCTAAAATAAAAAATCCCACATAAAAGTGGGATTTTTCAAGACAATAATTTTTGATTTTTATTGGGCAACATCACCTTGCCAGGCAATTATACCTCCTTCTAAGTTATAAGCATTTTCAAAACCAACGCTATTCATGATTGCGCATGCCTGTCTGCTCCGATTCCCCGATCTACAATAAACATAGTAACTTTTGGATTTGTCCAGTTTCTCCAATTCCGCCAAGAACTGTTGTCCTAGATAAATATCAATATTGGAAGCATTAGGAATATAACCTTCTGAAACCTCTATTCGGGTTCGTACATCTAAAATGAAGGCATTGGCATCAGCATTTAAC
>JBATIW010000488.1:0-2965 GCA_049668005.1 Maribacter sp. | reverse complement strand
GGATTGAAGGAAGCGTAAAGGGGCTTTAAAGTTGTAATGATGCGCTCGTATTGGGAATCGCCAAATCCATAGACACCTTGATCCATTAACACAGTACGAACTAATTCCTTTTTGGATTTTGGCTTTTTTTCAAATGATAATCGTAAAACGTGATTTTCAATATCATTTAGTCCATTTTTGATTGTTGGAAATCTTTTTAAATGTGCTTTGATGGCATCAGATAGATAATGGTATTGGTTATTTTTAAAATCCGTAAGGTTTTCCAAACGAATAGGGTTATCACTGCAATAGAGCTGCCACACATAATCGGCAAATTCTATATCATTCATTGTTAATTCTGTCCTATTATCGTAAAGCTCCTGTAATTTCTCATCGGAAACTTCGCCAAGACCATACATTTTATCAGTTTCATCTTCATTGCCACTGCATACGAGCGAAATTTGGGCATATTTACGGTGGGTCTTTAACCAACTGATAACCGCTAGCATATTTATTTGGCAAAACAGGTCATATTCAAACCACAATACGATTTGGTCTTGTTGTTTATGATTGCAAAGTGACCTATATTCCTTTAAGGTTTTCTCTACAAACCAGGATTTTGACACCTTATAATTCTTGTTCAAAAATTCAAATCGGGTTTTCCAAAAAGATTCACTCCCGACATTGGTCAATGTCTTGCCCTCACAAAGCATTTCCCGCCAAGTGATAATGTCACCTTTAAATTTTAATGATTGAAGCCTATCCGTAAGGCTGTCACCATTTGTTATGTGCAATAGGGAACTCATTATAGCGGTAGTTTAGGTTTTGACCAATAAAAGTAACATTTAATCGAAAATAACAAAAAAAATTAACAGAAAATAACGCAACCTTTCAAAAAAATAAACTTATCGGGATTTATTACCCGCCAACGCGTTTGACTTTGAGCCCTTTTTCTTTAAGAAGTTCCATTATTTTATCACGATAATCTCCTTGGATAATAATACGTCCTTCTTTAAATGTACCCCCAACACTTAATTTGGTTTTCAGTTCTTTGGCCAATTTCTTAAAATCAGCATCGGCACCAGTATATCCTTCCAAAATCGTAATGGGCTTGCCCTTGCGTTTTTCATATTTACATAGGATAGGGTCTTCCTGAAGCCAAATATCCGGTTTTTGCGAAGATTGTTCTTCCTTGGTAGGTGTATGGTCAGGAAACAGGTTTTTTAGCTGATCACTAAGATCCATAATCTATTTTTTAATTAAGCCTAACTCAATCAATCTTTCGTGTAGGAAATCACCAGCAGTGATATCATCAAATAATTGAGGATGACCCGAATCTACACAATTTTCCAAACAATTCAGCGGCATTTCACTGATAGGATGCATAAAGAACGGGATTGAAAAACGTGAAGTACCCCATAATTCCTTTGGTGGATTTACTACTTGATGAATAGTGGACTTTAACTTGTTGTTGGTATGTCGGGAAAGCATATCCCCTACATTGATCATTAATTGATCAGGTTTGGCAATGGCATCAATCCACACTCCATCAAGGTTCTTGACCTGTAATCCCCGACCATGTGCGCCCATTAATAACGTAATCAAATTTATATCGCCATGGGCAGCGGCTCTAACGGCATTTTTGGGTTCGTTAGTAATAGGAGGGTAATGTATTGGTCTTAAGATAGAGTTGCCATTTAATATAAATTCATCAAAATAGTTTTCCTCCAAATCCAAGTGCAATGCCAAAGCACGAAGCACATATTTCGCGGTCTTTTCCAACATTTTATAGGTTTCTTTCCCTACGGCATTGAATTTCTCCAATTCAGTCACCATGACATTGTCAGGATATTCCGCTTCCAATTTAGGATTGTCCACTACATATTGTCCAAAATGCCAGAATTCCTTTAAGTCACCTTCTTTTCTGCCTTTAGCATGCTCTTTGCCAAAAGAAGTGTAACCGCGCTGACCTCCAATACCTTCAATTTCGTACTTATCCTTGGTTGCCTGATCTAGATTAAAGAAATTTTTGATTTCCGCATACAGATCTTTTACGAGCTCATCAGATAAAAAATGGCCGCTCAGTGCAACAAATCCAATTTGTTCAAACGCCGCTCCAATTCCAGTAATGAATTTCTTCTTTCGATAGGGATCTCCCGAAACAAAATCCCGTAAATCAACACTCGGTATAGCACTCATGCTTGTTTTTTAAAGGTTAAGCCAAAATTACAAATTAATGTTGAATTTAAAGGAGCACTTCCTTTATGTGGGTGCCTTCTTTTTTGTTACATTTATCCCGTTATTCAGAAAACACCGGGACATATATAACATGGATTACAGCAAATACGATCTAAACCAGGAAACCAAGATAAAACTCTATAGAGCCATGTTGAAACCTCGTATGATCGAGGAGAAAATGTTGATTTTGCTGCGCCAAGGAAAAATATCAAAATGGTTTAGCGGTATGGGCCAAGAAGCTATTTCCGTAGGAGTGGCAACTGCAATGCAAAATGAGGAATACATACTGCCCATGCATCGCAATCTGGGCATCTTCACAACCAGAAATATCCCTTTGAATAGACTATTCTCCCAATGGCAAGGGAAGGGGAATGGTTTTACCAATGGTCGAGATCGCAGTTTTCATTTTGGTAGCCAAGAATACAATATTGTAGGAATGATTTCGCATTTAGGCCCACAATTGGGGGTGGCAGACGGCATTGCACTTGCGGATCTCTTGAAGAAGCAAAATCGGGTAACAGCGGTGTTTACGGGAGAAGGTGCTACAAGTGAAGGTGATTTCCATGAAGCCTTGAACGTTGCGGCTGTTTGGGATTTACCTGTGCTTTTTTGTATTGAGAATAATGGTTATGGACTTTCCACACCTATAAATGAGCAGTTTAAATGTGAACATTTGGCTGATAAGGGTAAAGGATATGGAATGGAATCACATATACTAGACGGAAATAACATTTTGGAAGTCTATACC
>JBATIW010000487.1:0-3283 GCA_049668005.1 Maribacter sp. | reverse complement strand
AGGAGTCCCAATGCGCTTCCAATATTATTTAGAATTAATTTAAATAAACTTTGCACAAAACAAAAATGGTCTTAAATTTGTGTTTGAATTCTAGTATTATTTATATTTAGTCTAAATAAGAATACTTTTAAAATGAAAATACCAATTCTATTGTTTGCAGTGCTTTGTACCGCTTTATTATCAGGGCAGACCGTAACAGATTCAATAACGTTGAATCCCCAGAAACAATTAAATGCGGCACAACGACTATTATCTGGTAACTATGCTTCAGCAGTTACTATGGGTGCCTATGGCGAAATGTTGTACAACCAACCGGAAGGGGACAATGGCGAATTGGATGTTCAAAGATTGGTGCTGTTAATGGGGTATCGGTTCAATGATAAAACACAGTTTGTTACCGAAATTGAAGTGGAGCATGTTGAGGAAATTTTTGTAGAACAAGCATTTGTCAATTACAATGTGGCCAATAATCTAAACCTTAGGGGTGGTCTTATGTTGGTGCCTATGGGCATTATAAATGAATTCCATGAACCAACTACATTCAATGGTACTGAAAGACCGGCAATGGACAATGCGATTGTTCCCAGTACATGGCGTGAATTGGGTATTGGAGTTAGTGGTCGTTTCGACAATATTTCTTTAGGTTACCAGGCATTTCTATTCAATGGTTTCAAGTCTACTGAGGCTGATGGTGCTGGCGGGGTTTCTGGATTTCTTAAAGGATCTAACGGATTACGAGGTGGTCGTCAAAAAGGTATTAAATCTACAATTGATAGCCCAACACTTTCAACTAAAATGGATTATTACGGTATTCCCGGTTTGCGTGTGGGGCTTTCTACCTACTTTGGTAAAACCCAAGCAGCGGATGATATTGAAACCATCGATGGTGCGAATATTGGTATAGCAATGATCGGGTTGGATGCTCGCTATGCATATAGGCGGTTTACTGCACGTGGCCAATTCATTCACGCTTCATTATCAGATACCGAAGAATACAATGCTTTAACCGGGAATGATTTGGGAAGTGCTTTGCAAGGTTGGTACATTGAGGGGGCTTTCAATTTACTTCCTATCAACAGTGAACAGAAATTATTTGCCTTTGCCCGTTACGAAATGTATGATACCCATGCTTCTACAAGTGGTTCTTTAGAAGAAAATGAAGCCTATGATAGAACAGATGTTACGACCGGATTGACCTATCATATCGCCCCAGGGGTAGTGCTAAAAGGGGATTATCAGTTTAGAAGTAATGCTCTGGAAATTAGTGACATTAAGGATAGATTGAATTTTGGTATCGGTGTATGGTTCTAATTACCAATTAAATCCCTTCTTCATTTAAGGAGGGATTACTTTCAAAAGAATCGATTATCATTTATTGGGATTTATTCTAAATCAATACATTTACGTTATGCAAAAGACAAAGGTCTTTTTTGGAGTGTTAATTATCTCATGCTTGCTTTTTACTAGCTTTGGACTACCAAAGAATATTGAAAGGAAAGTACAGAAAGAATTGGAAAAGACATTTGGGTATGATCAATTTTCTTTGGTTCCTGTCGAGATATCCCCTGCGATCAATGCGGAGCTGCCTAAACAGATAACGCGCTTCAATTTTTTTAAAATAATCAATAATAACGGGCATTTGGGTTATATGTTTGTTGACAAGGCCAGAAGTAAAGCCGCAGATTTTGATTATTTGGTGGTTTTCAATGAGGAGCTAAAAATTGTTCATTCGAAAGTATTGATTTACCGGGAAGAATACGGTGGTGAAATCGGTAGTAAACGCTGGTTAAAGCAATTTATTGGCAAAACTGGCGGTGATAGGGTAAATCATGAAACTAATATTGATGGCATTGCAGGTGCTACAATTTCAGTAAGATCTATGACCTCAGCTATAGACAAACTTTTGCAGACCATCGAAATATTGCAAAATAATCAAGTTTTATAATGCATTATAACGGCCTACTTTCAACGTTTCCAAAAGAAATAAAAATTTTCATTGCCTCCTTTGTCATAATTCTGTCGATAGGGTTTTTTACAGGCTTGTTTTTTGTTAATGAGACCAGTTCGATGTCTACCACGGGCATCGAAGAAAATTATTTGGGCAATGAGAACGATGATAATGCAACGATCATGAAGTTTAAAAAAAGTGAACGGGAAATGTTGACTATCGTGCATACACATATTCTCTCAATGTCTTTCATCTTTTTCTTATTGGGAATATTAGTGTGGATGACAAAGTTATCGAAGCAAATGAAACTGTTCCTCACTGTTGAGCCATTTTTTTCTGTTATCCTTACATTTGGCGGAATATATTTATTGTGGACAGGTCTACTTTGGATGAAATATGTGGTCATATTTTCAGGGATGTTGATGACACTCACATTTGCTGCATCTGCAATAGTGGTGCTCTATCAATTGACCTTAAATTCACACCAACCCGATTAAATATGGTAGTTTCAACAAGTTTCTACTAAATGTAGTATATTTGCACGCAATTAATCCTTAATTGCATGGAAGCTCACCAAAATAAAATTCTCGGAGTAGGTTTAACGTATGACGATGTACTTCTTGTACCCGCCTTTTCGGAAATACTCCCTCGAGATGTAAGTATCAAAACGAAATTCACAAAAAATATTTCCATAAATGTACCCATTGTTTCTGCAGCGATGGATACTGTTACGGAATCGAGAATGGCAATCGCAATGGCCCAAGAAGGCGGCATAGGTGTTTTGCATAAAAACATGTCCATTGAAAGTCAAGCCATGAAAGTTCGTAAGGTTAAACGTGCTGAAAGTGGAATGATCTTGGACCCAGTAACCTTACCTTCCAATGCATTAGTGAAAGATGCAAAAGCCAATATGAAGGAATATAGCATTGGTGGAATTCCCATTGTGGATGATAAGGGTAAATTAATCGGTATTGTTACCAATCGGGACCTTAGATTTGAAAAAAATAATGAGAGACCACTTTCAGAAGTAATGACATCGGAAAATTTGGTTACTGTTGGTGAAGGAACCTCTTTGGAACAGGCTGAGGTCATACTCCAGGAATATAAGATAGAAAAACTCCCCGTAGTTGACGCAAGTAATAAATTAGTTGGGCTAATCACATTTCGCGATATAACCAAGCTTACCCAAAAACCTATAGCAAACAAGGATCAGTACGGACGATTGCGTGTTGCGGCTGCAATCGGGGTTACCGGTGATGCCGTTGATAGGGCAGAGGCACTTGTTAGTGCAGGCGTAGATGCCGTGGTTATTGATACGGCACACGGGCATACAAA
>JBATIW010000486.1:0-2293 GCA_049668005.1 Maribacter sp. | reverse complement strand
CATCTCCGTTAGGTGTGAAAAAATTGGGAAAATCATCTAGATTTAAATCCCTATCTACCATTTTTTCGGCTACTCCACAACCATTTTTATCCCTTACATATGCCATCTGTGGTCTAGGAGATACATTCTTGAAAATTGGACTATCTTGGTAAGGTCCTTCGATATTGTCCAAAGCAAATTCATAATTGCCTATTCCACTCGCATGAACTGTAATTTCCTTCCCATTGGCACCATCGACAATATCAATGGCCTCAATTGTTGCCTTTTCGGATAAATCAACAAAAAATAGCCTAAAATCCGAACATTCAACGGTTCCACCCGTTCCTGGAATAGTATTGTAAGCTTCATATCTATATCTTCCAGGGCCTAAGATTTGTAAGCTTCGATTATCTGAAATCAAAGTTTCGCTATTGTCCTCATTTACCTTAAACCATCGATAACCATCAGCAAGGTCCTCGGTGGTTATGTCAAAAGGCAAATCGGTTTTACACAATTGTATCTGGTTGGGAAAATCAATTTCTGGTCGTAAATATGTTATTTCACCTGAAAGATCATCAACAATAGGGTCACAATCAAGCGACTCACCACCTGTAGAAAAACTTTCTTCGGTACATGAAGTTAATTCTCCATTTTCATTATAAGGGATTACTTGGATGTAAATCTGTGAGTCCTGTGGCAGATTCCCTGCTGGCTCATAGATCAGAGTGTTACCAACGTCTAAATTGTCCAATATATCATTACCTCCTGGTGCTGTACCAATAGACAATTTATAACCTGTTGCTGTTGGCGCATAGGCCCATGTCAAGTCGGTAACTATAGTCACATTAGCAGCATTGTTATCCGGTGCAATTAAAAAAGTACATTGTGGAGCACTTGTGACATCGATCGTCGTGAATGTTTCAGTTAAACATGAAATTGGTGGAGCATCAAACAAAACAAGACTAATACTTACATATATCTGGGTATTATCCGGGAGACCTGTTGGCGCCGTATAGAAATTGTTTTGTCCAATAGGCAGCCCATTTAATAGGTCAACCCCACCCGGGGAAGTACCTAACGAGATTAAATAGCCATTAATTCCTCCTACTGCAGGCCAAGTGATTGTCGCATCCACTGGTATCTGTGAAGCACCATTTTGCGGATAGCTGAGATTTGGACATACTTGACCCTGCGATACTAATCCCATGAGAAGTACAATAAAGGGTATTGTTTTTATTAGCATTTGATCAAAACTATCACTTATGATATTATTACATGTTTATCGCTTTAAGGTAAAATGCCCTTTCAGCTCTTTACTGTCCTGTGTTATTGCTTTAAACCAATAATCGGAAGAGGGTGCTGGGCTACCATTGAAATCACCGTTCCAACCTTGGGAGCTAGGTTCTATTTGCGCGAGTAATAACCCAAAACGGTTAAAAATAAAAATCGAATTTAAATTTGCACTGCCTGTGTTCACTGGTGGTATGAACTGCCAAAAATCATTTACACCATCACCATTTGGTGTAAAAAATTTCGGAAAACCCTCGACCGTTAAATCCTGTTCCACAGTTTCTTCTGCAATTCCACATCCATTTTTATCTTTAACATAGACCGTAATTAATCCCTCTGGGACGTTATTAAAAACATTGTTGGATTGATAAGGTCCGTTGATGTCATTAACGGCATATTCGTAATCCCCACCACCCTGAGCTTCAATTTCAACGCGTAGACCGCTGGCTTGTTCCGAAACATCCACAGCGCTGATCGTTGCGATTTCGGATATTTCCACCTTAAAGTTTTGTGAAGTAGGGCATTCTATAATCTTGCCGGATTGTGAAACCGTTTTATAGGCTTCATATCTGTAGTCCCCTTGTTCTGAGAGTAAAACATCGGCAGTGGAAGAGATAAGGGTTTCGTTACCGGATTGATCTAGTTTGAACCATTTATAACCTTCGGCAATATCCGTGGATGTAATGGTCGAAGACATGGTGCCTCCGCACATTGATATTAAATCAGGAAAATTAATCTCCGGATTCAGCGTTACCAATTCACCGGTTATAGAATCAAAATAAGGGCCACAACCTAAAATCGTTGAAAAGGATTCTTGCGCACAACCAATAGCAGAACCTGCAGCATTAAAAGGTGTTATGCTGATGAAAAACGTCCTATTGGGTTCAAAATTAAACACAAATTTTGAATTGGTAAAAAAAGTAACATTGTTTAGAATTTCTGCGGAAAAAGGGGAATTACCAATAGTTACTCGATAACCCGTAGCATCTGCAATATTTGTCCATTCCAAAAAAGGGGTCAAAGG
>JBATIW010000485.1:0-1630 GCA_049668005.1 Maribacter sp. | reverse complement strand
GATTTCCCGTGGCCCCATAACTGACCCGCAATTTCATTTCGTTTATGGCATCCACACTTTGTAAAAAAGGCTCGTTCTGCATTTTCCAGGCCACAGAAACTGCGGGGAAGAATCCCCATTTATTATTCTTTGCAAATACAGAGGCACCATCGGCACGGGCCGTTGCTTCCAATAAATAACGATCTAGATATCCATAGCGCACCCTGCCCAAAAATGAGAGCAATTTGCGTTGTGTTACGTCTCTAACGCTATTGAGTAGTACAGTTGCATTTCCATTAAATCCAAGGGCATCATTTGTAAAGCCCGATTTGTCAATTTGATTGTATTCATCCCGCTGTTCATCAAAGGCTTGAACGGCAGTAATGTCTAGACTATGGTTTTCATTGATCTCTGGTGTATAATTGAAGATGTTTTCCACCAATACCTGCTTAAATAGCCTGTTGGATATAACTCCTAGGCCATCTACCCCTTCATCCCCTGCCGAATGTAAGGATGTTCTGTAAATACCCCTATTGGTATTTCTGTTCCTCAAAAATGTCTTTAGCGTATAGCTAAAATTAGGCGTAAAGTTGTACACCAAACTGAGGTTGATGTCAGTGAGGTTTGTTTTGGTCTCGTCGACCGATTCCCTTTGATCCCATAAGGGGTTTACCGCGGTGTTTGAGGGGCCTAAATAAAATTTAAGTAACTCACCCTCATCGTCAAATGGTTTGGCCAAAGGCGTTATTGTGGTAAAGTTAATGTCCCCTGTTTCTTGATCCTGATTGGAATTTTGATAGTTGATAATTCCCCTGAACAAAAGTTTATCGCTTAATTGCTGCTCCAAGTTCAGTTTAAAAGTACCCCTGTCAAAACCAGAGTTTGGGATAATACCTTCTTGGGAAAAATAATTGAAACTTGAGAAAACCCTCGTTTTTTCAGAACCCGCTGAAAAGCTCAAAGCGTGGCTTTGTGTCACGGCGTCCCGTAATACCAAATCTTCCCAATTTACAAAGTCGCCATTATCTATGGCATCAATCTCAAAAGGAGTAAATATGTTTTCATCCCTCAAGTATTCTCCGGTAAATCTATTTCGGTTGGCTTCTCTTTTTAAATCAATGTATTGCGAACCAGTATATTGATTGAAATTTTTTGTCAATGTTTGTATAGAGCTATAGCCGTGGTAGTCAATGGATACTTTACCAATCTTCCCCGTTTTAGTAGTAACCAGAATAACACCATTTGATGCCCTTGAACCATAAATGGCAGTTGCTGAGGCATCTTTAAGGATTTCAATATTGGCTATATCGTCTGGTGATACGTCATTTAAACTATCAAATGGTAAGCCATCTACTATTATTAAAGGAGAGTTTCCATTAGGGGCGACAGAAACATTACCCCGAATGACTATATTGGATGCCCCACCAGGTCTTGCATCGGATAGATTAACCTGAACTCCTGCCGCTCGTCCCTGTAACATTCCCGATACGTTTGTGGTAGGTACAATAGTGGCCTCCTCAATATCCACACTAGCAACAGAACCAACTACGTTGCTCTTCTTTTGTGTACCGTAACCAACTACAACAACTTCTTCCAAGGCACTTACATCTTCCAGAAGATTAATTGTTATAGGATCTTAGTTACTAACAGT
>JBATIW010000484.1:0-2129 GCA_049668005.1 Maribacter sp. | reverse complement strand
AATTTTCATTCAACCAGGCCATATCAATCTCATTGTCAAAATGCCCAATATTACAAACAATAACCTTATCCCGCATTGCTTTAAAATGTTCGGGCCGAATGATGTCTTTATTCCCGGTGGTCGTAATTACGATATCGGCATTGCTTACAACAGTTTCCAATTGTTTTACTTCAAAACCATCCATACAAGCTTGTAGAGCACAAATTGGATCTATTTCAGTAACTGTGACAATAGAACCAGCACCTTTAAATGAGGCAGCAGTACCTTTACCAACATCGCCGTATCCAGCAACGACCACACGCTTACCGGCCAACATGGTGTCAGTAGCCCTACGAATAGCATCAACTGCACTCTCTCGACATCCGTATTTATTATCAAATTTTGATTTAGTCACAGAATCATTCACATTGATAACCGGCATTGGCAAGGTGCCGTTTTTCACTCTTTCATACAATCGGTGTACCCCGGTTGTGGTCTCTTCGGAGATTCCTTTTATCCCAGCGGAAAGTTCCGGATACTGATCCAAAACCATATTGGTAAGGTCACCTCCATCATCCAATATCATATTCAAGGGTTGGCGATCTTCTCCAAAGAACAAAGTCTGTTCTATACACCAGTCAAATTCTTCTTCGCTCATACCTTTCCAAGCATAAACAGGAATACCTGCTGCTGCTATTGCAGCCGCAGCATGGTCTTGGGTTGAAAATATATTACATGAACTCCATGTAACATCAGCGCCAAGAGCTACTAAGGTTTCAATCAAAACAGCCGTTTGTATGGTCATATGCAGACAACCTGCTATTCGTGTCCCTTTAAGGGGTTGTTCATTTTTATACTCTTTACGGAGTGACATTAGTCCTGGCATTTCTGCTTCGGCCAATTCAATTTCCTTTCTTCCCCAATTCGCTAGGGAAATATCTTTTACCTTGTAAGGTACATATGATACGGTTTTGGTAGACATATCCTTTTTTCTTTTTACTTTCGTTATTGACTATAGCTCTTCTTTTTGAAGAAGTGTCAAAGTTATAATTATTCTGAATAACACCATGCCACTTTACGATAAAATACAAGAAAACCCGACCATTACGGTTTATATTTGGAAGATTGAAGAGTCTGAAAATGACCTTGCCCAGGGAATAACCCTGACACCCCATTGTCAAAACCGATTCAATAGTATGAAGTCAGAAATGCACCGCAGGGGTTTTTTAAGTATTCGACATTTAATGGCCGAAGCCGGTTATGAAGATAAGGATTTGTACTACGACAATGCAGGTAAACCTCATCTGCATGACGGTAAGTATATTAGTATTACCCATTCGCATCACTTTACAGGGATAATAATCAGTGATAAGGACGAAGTAGGCATCGATATTGAAATGCAACGGAAAATAATTACTCGAATTGCCCATAAATTCACTCCTATTGAGGCATATGATCACATAACGGATATTAATGATTTGGTCCGTAAATTCACGATAGTCTGGGGCTGCAAGGAATCTTTATATAAGATTTACGCCACTGTTGGGCTTAGCTTTTTAAGCCACATTTATATACAGGATTTTGAATTTTCCGATAAAAAAATTCAAGGTCAGATAAATTATAAAGACGATATTTCCCACTATGAATTGAAGTATTTGGAATTTGAAGGATTCACCTGTGTTTACGGGTTAAAAAATTAATACGCTAATATAATAAGGATGGAAATTTCGGTTGAGCTTACATTTTGCCCATTACAAGATGATTTTGAAGGGCATATTATCAACTTTATAAAAAAATTGAGGGCATCGGGTCTTACTGTTTTGGAAAACCCATTAAGGAGCCAAGTCTACGGTAGTTATGATGAGGTAATGCAAGTTTTGAACCTTGAAATCAAAGAAGCATTTGAACTCATGGATAAAGGCTTATTGTATATGAAAATTGTCAAAACCGACCGAAGCGATTATGAGCCACATTTTTGAGTTTTTGTTCGGTCAATATGCTGAGTATGAAAAGTTTCATATAGTCCTTGAGATTGTAGCGGTAATTTTCGGTTTATTATCTGTTTGGTTTTCTAAACAGAATAACATTCTCGTCTATCCCACAGGGATGATCAGTACTTCTATTTATGTTTATCTTCTTTTTCAATGGGG
>JBATIW010000483.1:0-3604 GCA_049668005.1 Maribacter sp. | reverse complement strand
AATATGTACAGTTTGCCAGCGTCCTTTTTCTTGGAGAAAGAAATGGGAAAAGAATTGGGAAACCGTAAAATATTGTAGTGAGCGTTGCAGAAGAAACAAAGGATAAATGAATAGTGTACATCTTATATTTCCGCATCAGCTTTTTAAAACCTCACCACTTCTTGAGGTAGCTTCCCCCATATACTTAGTTGAAGAATTTTTGTTTTTTAAGCAATATTCTTTTCATAAACAGAAACTAGCATTTCATAGAGCTACAATGAAAGGGTATGAAGAATTTCTGAAATCCAAAAATTTAGAAGTTCATTATATCGATGCTACCAGTGAAATTTCAGATATACGAAAGCTCATCCCAAAATTGAGACTTAAAGGTTTTACCTACATCAATTATATTGATCCTGTTGATAATTGGTTACAGACGCGAATAGAAAATTCTTGTGAAGAAAATGAAATGACGCGTACTGTTTTCGATTCTCCTTTATTTTTGAATACAAAAGAAGAACTTTCTGCTTTTTTCAGAAACGATAAGAAAAAATACTACCAAACCTCCTTTTATAAAGAACAGCGTAAAAAGCGAAATATCCTAATCGAAGCCGATGGAAAGCCTAGTGGTGGAAAATGGACGTTTGATACCGAAAACAGAAAGAAATAGCCTGCCAAGAAAACACCACCATTCATTCAATTTCCGAATGTAGATAGATTTTATAAAGAGGCTGTAACCTATGTGCAAACGCACTTTTCAAACCATTTGGGAAGTCTTACGGAACACTCCATATATCCTACAAATTTTGAGACGACACAAGCTTGGTTTGAACAGTTTTTGGAACATCGTTTTATGGAATTTGGAGTCTATGAGGATGCCATTGTCGCAGAGCATGCCATCCTCAACCATAGTGTGCTAACGCCCATGCTTAATGTCGGTTTAATTACGCCCAAAGAGATTGTTGAAAAGAGTTTGTTATATGCAGGTGAAAAGAAAATCCCAATTAATTCGACAGAAGGTTTTATACGCCAGATAGTAGGTTGGCGCGAATTTATTAGAGGAATATACGAAAGTCGCGGTAGTGATGGGCGTACACATAATTTTTGGGGCTTTACCAAAAAGATTCCTCCTTCATTTTATGATGGCACAACAGGAATTTACCCCGTAGACCAAACTATAAAAAAAGTACTGAAAACAGGTTATTGCCACCATATAGAGCGACTGATGGTCTTGGGCAATTTTATGGTACTTTGCGAATTTGATCCAGACGAGGTGTATCGCTGGTTTATGGAACTCTTTATTGATGCGTATGATTGGGTAATGGTCCCCAACGTGTATGGAATGAGCCAATTTGCAGATGGTGGCTTAATGTCAACAAAACCTTATATAAGCGGCAGTAATTATATAGTAAAGATGAGCAATTACAAAAAAGGCACATGGCAAGACATTTGGGATGGACTCTTCTGGCGGTTTATGAACAAACATCGCTCATTTTTCATTCAAAACCCAAGGCTTGGAATGCTAGTACGGATCTTTGATAATATGCCTCAAGAAAAAAAGGAAATACATATTACAAATGGCGAGGAATTTTTGAAGAATTTAGCTTCATAAATCATAATGATGTTATTCAATACGACCTATAACAATCAAGATTATGTTAGGGAAAATGTGCTAGTGGTGGAGAAAAATTATTACGAGATACGGGAAACTATGATTATATTATACAAGATTGCAATTACTATATCGAGTCTCGCATTTTTATTTTACGGATTCAACTGTCTATACTCAAACGATATGAGACACGAATTTAAAAGATTCGGACTTACTGATGGTCAGCGTAAATTTACAGGGATTCTTCAACTAGCCGGTGGTTTAGGTCTAGCACTGGGTTATTTTACATCCATATACATCCTTTTATTTGCTGCTATTGGACTTTGCTTGCTTATGATTATGGGTTTTGGTGTAAGGTTAAAAGTTAAAGATAATATACCTCAAAGTCTCCCCTCTCTTATTTTTGCTATCGCCAACGCATACATAAGCTTTGTAATCCTCAATAAGATATTAGTATAGCGTTACAACAAAATGATTGCCAAACACATTGCAAGGAATAGAGCAGCTGGAAAAGACTTTTTGATTGGATCTTTTACCTTAAGATGCATAACAATCGACCCTAGCAATAGTATACCCAATCCTATTGCAGAAGGGCTCTGAAGTTTGATAAACCAGATAGACGATATTAATAATAAAGCTAAGGCTACTTTAAGGAAACCTATGATATAGCACATAGTCTTTGATAAACCATATATTTCAAATTCTTCAATAATGTTTTTAGCATTTTTAGGACGCCAAATCGTTTCCCTTTTACTATTCAATAACCACACATTCAAAATACTAATACCTACAATTAACTTTAGAGCAATAATGAAATAATACATTGTATCTATTTTGTTAGATTTATTTAAAATGATCTATAGAAGCTTAAATTCTAGCACCTAAGGTAGTAATTACTAAGGTCATTACAAATTATTGTTTAATAAAAAAATTAAATTATTAAACATTACTAATTGGAAACATAACTAAAAAACTATAGACAAATAGCATAGTCCACAAAATCGTTCGTGACCAATTTTTCCGCACCAATGACGATAGCATTTTATCACTTACCCTACCTTTGGAAATATTACTATGAATAGGAACAAATTGTAGAAATGTAATTATCCAAATTACACTTATTATTAGTACACTTATTAAATTATACAGTGTAAATGCAGCGCTTATTTGATATATTGAAAGTCCTAATTGTACAAGCATTAAAGGGGCAACCATATAACCAATTAACGAAGTGTATTTTCGATGCCAAATGACTAACGTTTCCGCATTAT
This sequence comes from Maribacter sp., assembly GCA_049668005.1. Classification (GTDB taxonomy): domain Bacteria; phylum Bacteroidota; class Bacteroidia; order Flavobacteriales; family Flavobacteriaceae; genus Maribacter_A. The sequence goes on along the minus strand of JBATIW010000483.1, from coordinate 742 downwards.
AATAAAGAAAACTGGGATATACAATGAGTTGAATTATCCATATTAATATCAACAAACCGAAGTCAATAAGTAGCCTTATTACAGAAGCGGACATTTATAAATGCTTTGTTATTTTTGAACTCATAGGTTTTGTGATAGAAAAGTAGTAGTCTATCATCTTCCCATCTTTGCTCACCAAATACTTCTGAAAATTCCATTTTACACTAGAATTTTTCTTTCCGTTTTGGTCTTTTCTGGTTAACCATTTGTACAGTGGATGCTGGTTTTTTCCTTTGACATCAATTTTTTCGGTAATCAGAAACGTAACTCCAAAATTACTTTCGCAAAAAGTCTGAATTTGGGAAGCATCACCAGGTTCCTGTTTTCCAAACTGATTGCAGGGAGACCCTATAACTACAAGTGTGTCGGGATAGGTATTACTTAATTTTTGCAAGTCTTTATATTGGTTAGTAAAACCACATTCCGAAGCAACATTTACAAATAATAGGTTTTTACCTTTAAACGTATTTAGGTCAATGGGGTTACCGTCTAGGCTATTAATCGGGATGTCGTAAATAGATGTATTCATGGTCATCGCTTTTATGTTGGATACTAATTTCGCTTTGCTGATCGTTTTCATTTGTTATATTTTAAAGTGTAAAATACCACAATCATTTTCAAATATCTGACCTGAAAATGAAGTTGCATTATCTGACAATAGAAAAGCAGCCATTGCCGCTACTTCTTCTGGATTCAAGAACTT
>JBATIW010000482.1:0-4163 GCA_049668005.1 Maribacter sp. | reverse complement strand
CCCCTTTTGTTGATGGGTATTTAAAAAATCATTTTCCGGGAAAAGAAGAAGAAATGTTTGACAAACTATCGGCGACACAACCTATAGGAAGAATGGGCAAGCCTGAGGAGGTAGCTAATTTGGCATTATATTTATGTTCGGATGAAGCTTCGTTTATTACAGGGACAAATTTTCCGATAGACGGTGGCTTTGTTACATTGAATGGAAATTGATAAACAGGAAAGATCAATATGAGATTAATACGATTTGGAGCTAAAGGAAAAGAAAAACCCGGTGTGGAGACGGCCATTGGAACATGGTTGGATGTTTCTGGATTTGGCCAAGACTATGATGAGCACTTTTTTGGGGGCACTGGTTTGGAAGATTTAAGGAATTGGTTGGATAGTAATGCCGAAAAGTGCCCAACGGTTTCACTTGATGTACGCTTAGGACCACCCTTGTGTAGACCATCCAAAATCATCTGTATTGGATTGAATTACGCAAAACATGCGGCTGAAAGCGGAATGCAATTACCCAAAGAACCCGTATTGTTCTTCAAGGCAACATCAGCAATTGTTGGGCCAAACGATGCTGTTGTTATCCCTAAAGGCAGCACAAAAACCGATTGGGAGGTTGAACTGGCCGTTGTCATTGGTAAAAAAGCCTCTTATGTGGCTGAGGAGGAAGCTATGAAACATGTTGCAGGCTATGTCTTACATAATGATTACAGTGAAAGAGAATTCCAGATAGAGCGTTCTGGGCAATGGGTCAAGGGTAAAAGTTGCGACTCATTTGCTCCTTTAGGGCCTTTTATTGCCACAAAGGATGAAATTAAGGACCCACATAAACTGAATCTTTGGTTGAAAGTCAATGGGGAAATGCTTCAGAACAGTAATACGGCCGACTTTGTTTTTAATATTCCAGAAAGTATAAGTTATATAAGTCAGTTCATGACATTGCTCCCCGGGGATATTATTTCAACGGGCACCCCTTCAGGAGTAGGGTTGGGATTTGACCCACCTCGCTATTTACATCCTGGCGATGTTGTAGAATTGGGTATTGATGGGTTGGGGTCTTCCAAGCAGAACGCCAGGGCGTTCAAGGGGTAATTTAAGGGTTATTTGATTTATAAGGTCCCAAAGGAAGAATCCCGAACGATAAGGTTTGTTTTTATTTGAAGGGTTTTTGGTATTATTCAGCATTATCTGCCTGAATGGTTAACTTAAATAGATAGCTAAATGAAGTTTGTTATTGCTCCCGATAAATACAAAGGCTCGCTAACAGCCTTTGAGTTTTGTAATGCAGTGGAAGAGGGGCTAAATAAGGCCTTGGTAAAAGCTGAAATAATCAAAATGCCACTCGCCGATGGCGGCGATGGCACCATTGATGTGGTCAAACATTATCTAAAAGGCGAATTTGTCAAGGTCAAAGTCAATGATCCCCTATTCAGAACTATTGAAGCGTCCTACTTGTATTCAAGCGAAACAAAAATCGCCTTTATTGAAATGGCAGAAGCCTCCGGTCTTAAATTATTAAAGGAAAGCGAAAAGAACTGCATGCTCACAACAAGCTTGGGTACTGGTGAACTTATTGCCAATGCTTTACAAAAAGGAGTAAAGGAGATTATTTTAGGAATCGGCGGGAGTGCTACTAATGATGGGGGTATAGGCATGGCATCTGCATTGGGATTCCGTTTTTTGGACGAGAATAATGCTGTTTTGGAACCAAGGGGAGAAAATCTGATTCACCTAAAAACCATTGATGCCTCGGAAGTCAATCCCTTATTGAAAAATGTAGTAGTGAAGGTAGCATGTGATGTTACGAATCCACTTTATGGTAAAAATGGTGCTGCATATATCTATGCAAGTCAGAAAGGAGCTTCAAATGAAGAAATCGAAGCTTTGGATAATGGGTTAAGAAATTATTCTAAAATAGTTCAAAGGCAATTTGGGATTGATGCCCAACAAATTGAAGGTGCAGGGGCGGCTGGCGGTATGGGAGCTGGTTCAGTGGTTTTCTTAAACGCCCAATTGACCTCTGGCGTTGATTTGATCAAGGAGTTGGCAGATTTTGATACTACTATTAAAGGCGCTGATTGGATCATTACAGGTGAAGGCAAGTTGGACGACCAAACACTTTCTGGAAAAACGATTAGTGGGGTCATAAAATCGGCCGAAGATCAAAATATTCCTGTGGCAGCCTTATGCGGTTCCGTGAATTTATCCGTTGAGGCTCAAAAAGAATTGGGATTGGACTACGCGGTTTCCATTGTAAAGGGTATTTTGGATTTGGAAGAAGCGATGGCTTCCAGTTATACTAATCTAGTGCATGCAGCCTATAATTTTGCACATATTTTGAAGTAATTTCCGAAATAAGCTTGCCTTTCTTAAAGGGTTTATAATGGTTCTTTTAGACCGATCAATTTCATTTTTCGATGTTTTTTCTTGTGGATAATTCCCCGTTAATTAGCGGATAATCAGCGTTCAGGTATAGCGAGTGCAACTGCTGCTGCGGTTGGTGTTAGTTTATTCTTTCCTGGAAGTGCAATTTTAAACCAAGTAAGTTGCTTTAGTTTGTACACGGATTCAAACAAGCCCTTTATAGCATGATGACTTTTATACTGGCAAGTCCATTTTTTTCAGGATGTTTTGGAATCGAGGTTCATCACGTAAAAAGGCAAAAAGGGGATCTACACTAATATAAGGCATGTTACTGTCATGTTCTTCATACGCTTTTTCTAGCCAATCCAAGGCCTCTTCCTTCATTCCAGCGCGGCAATAAAGTGTACATATTTGCCAAGAAGGAAAATAGATCGTATCACGTTTCGAGATCATCATCTCGGCAGTACGCTGCATTGCCAAATGGTAACCGCCTTCTTCAAAACCCTGTTCAAGGGATTTCAGGGCCAACTCATTTTCCTTTAATTTGTATATTTTTTTAGCAATATCAAAGGCCTTTTGAGTATCTCCCAATTCGTGATAGACTGCCCATAATGCAGGGAGTGCAATGCCCTGATCTGGTTCTAAATCATAAAGTTTTAGTAACAATTCAAGAGCTTCATCATACTTACCGGCATTTTTGAGTGCTTGCCCATGAATAGACATATATAATGTGTTAAATGGGTCTAGCTTCATTGCCAGTTCACTATGTGGGAGCCCTTTTTCGGGATCGCCCATTATGGCTAGAAAATGTGAGTAATAGGCCTGTGAAAAGGCATAATTTGGATTTACCTCCAATGCCTTTATAAACTCTATTTCAGCTTTTTTCCAATTCCATTCACCCCAAGTATATCTGTTGGCCATGTGGGCATGGATTTCCACAAGCGAACTGTCAAGCATCAGCGCCTTTTTTTGTGCAGCTTCGATTTTTTCGGAGACTTCACTAAAGGGTAAAAATCCATGCTGCACATATCCTCCCCAAGTTCCGGCAATACCTAAGTAAGCTAGGGCATAATTCGAGTCAATTTTGTTGGACAATTGAAAATAACCCATAGCACGGTCAAGGTCTTGTTTTGTGCCCAACTCCCAGTAGCCCATACCTCTTAAGTAGGCTTCGTAAGCATCAGGATCTATAGGTTTAGCTTCAGCTAGCAATTGCTCTTCTTTCGGAGTCAGATTTATATGAATTTGCTGGGAGATTTCTTTGGCGATTTTCCTGGAAAGATTCGAAAGCTGTCCTTTTTCAATGTTGAAATCGTGTACCCATAACTGCTTCTCCTCAGGAAAGGCACTTACCAATTTAACCTGAATACAAATATTCTCACCATAGCAAGACACCGAGGTTTCTATAGCGGCATCAATATTGAGCTCAGTGGCTATTTGAGGAATCGATTTTTCTACGTTGCGATAGGCATTGGCAGTTCGCTTTGAAGGCACTCTTAAGGCACTTATTTTTCCTACGTCACCAATCAATGCATCATGTATACCTTCGACAACATATTCCAGTGAGTCATCACCGGTAAAATTATCAAAGGGTAGAATAAGTAATGATGCTATTTGATAGTTTTCCGTTTTCAAGGAATTTTGAAACCAAAATATATTGGCAATAATCAAAAGTAACAGAATGATATAGGTGTAAACTGATCTGCTAAGCCTATGAAACAGGGATCTTCCTTTAAGTTGCTCAATTTTAGCAGCAGATGGGACTGGTAGTCCGTCTTCAAGAATAGCATAGCTATTTACTGG
>JBATIW010000481.1:0-5215 GCA_049668005.1 Maribacter sp. | reverse complement strand
GACATATCGTAACCGGAAAATTTCTTAATGTATTTGTCTATCGATGTCCCATAGGCATCTTTGGTATTGATTCTACCATAAGAACGCAAATACTTCATCACATTTCCTGGACCTGCTAAGTGAGCAGCTGCCAACATTCCAGATTCAGTAATTTGCACGCCTCTGATATTTTTACCGACAAACTTTTTGATATCCCTTCTCATAATCCATTTATTGCGGGCAATATTGGTTTCAAAGGCCTTCTCCTGCAAAATGGGATCATTCAAGAAATTAGAGGTATTGGAAATTCCTACTAACTTCAAGGTACCTTTGCCAAATTGATATTTACCCAGGTAACCCAAGGTATTGATGGCAAAATAATTTCCAGAGGACTCTTTAAATGCCAAAGCCTCTTTAAAACCAATAAAAGAACTGCCCAAAAATGGCGGTGACACCATGGTCGAAGCAAAAACAGTTTTGTCTTTGGGAAACAAAACTTTCGTAGGTTCATTGACTTTTAAAGTTTTAGGAACTGCCTGATTAGAGGTTAAGCCAATAAAACTTGCAAAAATCAAAAGCATGATAAGAGAACAAAAAAAGATTATACATCTTCTCATATCTCTATTTTAGTAAGACTTACAACCAAAATTTGATTTGCTTAAATTTCATACTACAAAGATATGGCTGTATATAAGTGTGGATTCCAACGTCTTGTTAAAAATCACGGATTTTAGCTGTCCCGTCTTATAATTCCGATTAGCAGTCTATCTATTGATATTTTGGTTATTTATCCATCGGATGTACTGCACTTTATTTCGGTTATGCTGAGCCAATGTTTTGGCAAATTTGTGATATCCGAAATTTTCTACATTGGCTACCATGTACTCATAGTCATGCTTTTCAGGGCTTAAGACAGCATCAATGGCTGAAATATCGGGCATTGTTATAGGACCCGGGGGAATCCCAGCATATTTATAGGTATTGTATGGGGAATCGAGTTCCAAATCTTTATATAATACCCTTTTTATCAAGAGATTAAAATTGCCCGCATGCTTTTTAATGGCGTAAATCACCGTTGGGTCCGCCTGAAGTTTCATATTCTTCTTTAACCTATTTAAATAAAGCCCTGCTACCCGAGGTCTTTCTTCAATTTTTGCAGTTTCCTTATGAACAATCGATGCCAATGAAGTTACTTCATTTGGGGATAAACCTTGCGCTTTTGCCTTTTTTCGTCTTTCATCATTCCAAAAACCAATGTATTCCTTTAACATTCTACCCCTAAACTTCTCCGCGGAAGTATTCCAAAAGAATTCATAACTATTAGGTATGAACATAGCTAGTTGGGTATCTTCATTGAAACCATTCGATTCAAAAAAGTCATTATCCTTTAATACGTTTAGTAATGTCAAGCTATCAGGCTCAATTTGTGATGAAATCCTTCCGGCCAAATCAGCTAGGGTTTCTTGATTATTGAAAGCCACTTTTACCGGAATATTTTTACTTCTAAGGGAATTGACAATGTCATTATTATTCATTCCCTTTTGGATGGCATACTTTCCGCCTTTCACATTAGTGGAATAACCTTTTCTGTCTGCTACCTGTATAAAAGACTCCTGATTTTTTAATAAGGGTGCCAATAAGTCCTTTACATCATAAATATCTGCATTGGTTGGTATAAAAACAAAAGCTTCTTCATTCTCAAATACAGTATTGGGTGAAAATATCGCATCATATACCTTATAGGCAAAAACACCTCCCACAATAAGACCCAAAGCAACAACCAACAATACTATTTTCTTAATGTACATTATGATTTAATCTTTTGTAATAAAATTTCGTTTTTAAATTTCCCGTTGGAAAAAATCCAGTCTTTTTTAACACCAACTTCCTCAAATCCCATTTTCTTGAACAAATGTATGCTGGCTAAATTATCAGCCATGACATTGGCGAACAATTGACGAAGGCCCAAGGTTGTATAACCATATTCAGTCAATAATTGAATAGCTTCTGTACCAATACCCTGATTTCGTTCTTTTTCTTCCAAAATAACTATTCCTACCCCAGCCCTTTTATGCTGTGGATCAAAATCAAACAAGTCGATAAGGCCTAGCACCTTTTCCCCTTTACATATGCAAAGTCTTAACTGTTTAACATCATAAATGTCCCGATGGGCATTGTCCAAATATTGCTTTAACACATGTCTGGAATACGGCATAGTGGTTCCACTGATCTCCCATATGGCGGTATTGTTCTCCAATTCATAGAGAAAATTCAAATCATCAGGTTCCAGAGCCCTTAAGTAAATATTTTCCCCTTTTAAATTTACCATTCAATTTTCCCTTTAAAAATCTGAATGGCTGGTCCTATTAGACTCACATTGCTATAACCATTGGCATTATGTATAAACTTGACTTTCAGCCTACCCCCTTTGGTTTCAATATCAACGGTCTCTGCCTGTATTTTGTTCGCTTTATGCATAGCAATTGCCACCGCAGTCACGCCCGTTCCACAAGAGAGAGTTTCATCCTCTACCCCGCGTTCATAGGTCCTAACAGCAAACGAACCTTCATCAAGTGGTTCAACAAAATTAATGTTACTTCCTTTTTCGCCATAAAGGCCATATCTCAACTTTGCACCTTCCTTATAAACATCAAGATTTTCCAAGGCGTCAACCAATTGAACATGATGGGGTGATCCAGTATTCAGGTAGTATGCATTAGGTTTTGTATGGATTTCAGTTACATCATTCATTTTCAACTCAACCATATTATCCTCTATAATGGCTGAATGGAGTCCATCTACAGCATTGAATGAGGTCTCTTTGCCAATTATACCAAGAAACTTGGCAAAAGCTACCAAGCATCGCCCACCGTTGCCACACATAGAACCTTGATTTCCATCTGAATTAAAATACACCATTTTAAAATCAACAATTGTATCATTTTCAAGTAAAATGAGTCCGTCTGCACCTATCCCAAATCTTCTATCACAAAGTCTTGCGACCAATGATTTGCCCTCCTTTGGGAAAGTGTTGGAACGATTATCGATCAAGATAAAATCATTCCCTGTCCCCTGATATTTATAAAACGTATGCAACATATAATAAAATAAAAAACAAAGATAGGGTAATTTTAAGGCATTTTTAGCAGTTAAAAAGTAGTTAAACTCCAATTAGGTAATGTCAAAATATTCTAGCTTTACGCTGAGAATTAAACTTATTTACCGAAAAATACAATTTACATATGAAGAAAATTGGAAGTTCCTTACTGATTGCAATTTTTGCAGGCGCCATAACTTTAGGTGCCTATAAACTATTTATCGAAAAGACGAACTACGATATTGTCACTGATGACAATTCAACTTCTATCATCAATACCAGTTTGTCTACTGCATCCGCAAAAGGGTCTGGAATCAACGAGGTCGACTTTACATCTGCAGCCGAAACAACCGTAAATGCGGTGGTGCATGTGAAAAACGTCACAATTAGTAGAGGACCTACCAGTTTGATGGAATTCTTTTACGGCTATGAAGGAAACCAGAAAGCACAAATAGGCTCTGGTTCTGGAGTAATAATTTCTTCAGATGGTCATATCGTTACCAATAATCACGTAATCAAGGGTGCAAATCAATTACAGGTTACCTTAAATAACAACAAAACCTATGACGCTGAGTTGATTGGAACGGACCCTAATTCAGACATTGCGCTTTTAAAGATCGATGCAAAAAAACAATTGCCCTATTTGGCTTTCGGTGATTCGGATAATGTCAAGGTGGGCGAATGGGTATTGGCGGTTGGCAATCCGTTTAATTTGACCTCAACAGTAACAGCAGGAATAGTAAGTGCCAAGGCTAGAGCATTAATGAAGAGTGATCAATCTTTCATTCAGACAGATGCGGCAGTCAATCCTGGGAATAGCGGAGGTGCACTTGTAAATACTAATGGCGATTTAATTGGTATAAATACTGCCATATCATCCCAGACTGGATCTTATGTAGGGTATTCATTCGCTGTTCCTAGCAATATTGCCAAAAAGGTAGTTGATGATATTATGGAATATGGCAATGTTTTGAAGGGATATATAGGAATAAACCCACCAATATTGAATTCACCCTACGCTCTTGAAAATGGGTTAAATGAGATTGAAGGGGTTTATATTGCCAAAGTACGGGAAGATTCGGGAGCCGCTGATGCTGACCTTCTAGAAGGTGATATCATTAAGAAAGTGGATGAAATAAAAGTACAGCGGTTTGCTGACCTAACCGGGTATGTGTCCACAAAAAGACCTGGAGATTTAATTGAACTGGTCATAGAGCGAAATGGCAACCTTATGAACGTTCCTGTTACCTTAAAAGAACGTCAAACTTTGGTTGTTCCTGTAATGGGCCTGGAAGTTAAGAATCTTAATGCTGAGGATAAAAAAAGGTTTAAAACCAAACAAGGGGTGAAAATCGTTGGTGTACCGGAAACCTACAGGGGTTATGGCCTTGATGGTAAAGTATTGCTCTCTGTCGATGATGAAACAATTAATAATATTCAAGAAGCCAAAATATTATTTGGACAAATTTCCAAATATGGAAAGACTAGTATTACCATGTTGAATGAAAAAGGGGAACGTGAGCGTCTTATATTTCAATAAATCATATTTAAATAAGCTTGCCATAGCTATTGAAATATATACTTTTGCAATTTTTCAAAACCAACGATGAATAAATGGGACATACATCATCCTACGAAAAAGAATCGGCATTCCAGGCCTATTGAAGAAAGGCAACAACCGAATTCAAAAAAATAACCAGCGATCCTTGGTATGATAATGAATATGGTTATTCCCATCAGGCAATACGATTGGTAAAGCATTTTGCCAAGGTTCGTCGATTCACTTATTATTAAACGATTCAATGTTTTTTTTTACAATTAATCATATCATTTTCGTTGATAAGTAATTGTAGCTTATTTTCGATTTTTTTTCTAAATTGGTATTATTGAATTACTTTAGTGCCCTCTAAATCATTAACAAAACTTAGAACCCTTATACAATGAAAGGTTTAAAAACACTACTGGTGGTATTGGCTTTATTTGCATTTAACCTACACAATGCACAAGAGCAAGCAACAACCACTGAGGAATTATCGTTAGACAAAGGCAATATCAAAAGCCAGTTTGAGTATATCTACAAGAAATCCGGCAATTATAGGGCCGATGGCAAACGTTATGAGGTAGTTCGGATTATTTCAC